>MOXJ01000015.1 GCA_002507565.1 Candidatus Reconcilbacillus cellulovorans | reverse complement strand
TTATCCGGTCTTAGCGCCCGTTTCCGAACGTTATCCCGGTCTTGCGGGCAGGTTACCTACGTGTTCCTCACCCGTCCGCCGCTCGACCGCCAAACGCCCAAAAGCGCCCAGCGGCTCCGCTCGACTTGCATGTATTAGGCACGCCGCCAGCGTTCGTCCTGAGCCAGGATCAAACTCTCCATCGCTGTTGTCCGTCTCTTCAAAAGCGCCGGTCGCAAGCGACCCTCCTCGGAATCGCCCCTCACCCGGTTCGCGTTGCAGTTTTCAAAGAGCCAGTACCCTCCGCCACGCGCCCCCGCGCGGCGACGGCGTTTTTCAATATAGCACATCCCCGCGCGTAAAGTCAAGGGGTCGGCGAGCGGGAAATTACTTTTACAATATACAGATTTCGTTCCGTCGCCAGATTGACGAAAACGCCGCCGACGTTGACGATCGGCCGGGTCGGCTCCCGCCGGTCGGCGAAGACGATATCGCCGACGCGGCCGTCGCTCAGCTGGACCGTCGTGCCGACTTGAAGATCGGTCACGCGACGGATGAACGCCAGCACAATTTTCGGATTCAGTTTGCCGAACGACTGACGATACAGTTCTTCGACGACGACGAAAGGCGACTCCGCTTTCCGGTATTTCCGATCGCTCGTCATCGCGTGAAAAACGTCGGCAACTGCGACGATTTTGGCATACGGATGGATCCGCTCCTTCGTGACGCCCATCGGATAGCCCGATCCGTCTTCCCGCTCGTGGTGTTGGAGCGCGCACAGTTTGACGCCGCGATTCAGCGCGGCGATCGGCTGCAGAAGTTGATAGCCGAGAATCGGATGCTTTTTGATTTCTTCCATTTCTTCTGGTGTAAGTTTTCCTGGTTTTTCTAAAATATGTAGGGGAAGCTTGGCGTTGCCGATATCGCGCAACAAACCGGCGAGGGCGACCTGAACGCGCTCTCTTTCGGATATTTCGTCGAGATGCACGGCAATCTGATAAGACGTCAGCGCGACTTCCACGCTGGAACGCCAAACGGCGTCTTCTGCCTTCTTTCTGTCCTTCTCTCCCGAAGGCGAAAGGATGTGGTATTCGCCGATATGTTCGAGAAGTTCCTCCAGATTGCCGCGCAGTTCACCGATCGGGATCGGTTCGCCGCACCGCACTGCGTCGAACGCTTTTTTCAGTGTCCGCACCGTTCGGTCGAACGCTTCCTGAAACGGCGACACGGTCGGTTCAGGCTCCGGTTCGACGACGGAAACCGGCAGTTCTTCCCCCTCGTCCAACACCTGCACGGACGGTATGAGAAACGCATCTAAAATCTCGATTTCTCTCGCCGTCATCCGCTGTCCCCGGCGAAACAGGACGCTGCCGAACTTCGTCAGCACGTCCTCGGCGAGCTGATCGCCGGGCTTGACCTGGGATACGGGAATCGTCCGCATGAAGGGTCCCGCCTCCGCTGTAACGGGGTTTTGCGCTGCTGCCGCCCGCGGCGTTCGAACGGTTGCTGCGGCGCGGCCGGTTTCTCGTCAAGTTCGGTCGTCCGACGTCGGAACGGAGTTTTTGCCGGCTGATGCCACGGCGGCGACTTCGTCGTCTTCACGGATTTGGATCAGTTTGACGCCTTGCGTGTTGCGGCCCATGGAGCTGATTTCCGATACGGCCGTACGGATGACGGTGCCCGACGCGGTGAGGACAATCAAATCGTCGTCTTCACGCACCATTTTCAGTGCGACGACGCGGCCGTTTTTCGGCGTCACGTTCAGCGTTCGGATTCCTTTGCCGCCGCGCGCCTGCTGCCGGTATTCGGACGCCGGCGTGCGCTTTCCGTATCCTTTGGACGTTACAATCAGCACGTCGTCGTCCGGCCGCACGACATCCATGCCGATCACCTCGTCGTCTTCGGACAGCTCGATGCCCTTGACGCCGCTAGCCGTACGGCCCATGGCGCGAACTTCTGCCTCGGAAAAGCGGATCGACATGCCTTGTTTGGTCGCCAGCATGATTTCACTGTCGCCGTTCGTAAGCCGGACATCGATTAAATCGTCGTTATCGCGTAACGACAAAGCGATCAGACCCGTGCGGCGGATGTTGGCGAACTCCGCCAACGGCGTTTTCTTGACGAGGCCTTGCCGCGTCGCGAAAAACAAATACCGCCCTTCGTCGAACGACGCGACGGGGATGACCGCGCGGACGCGCTCGCCGGGCTCGATCTGCAAAAGATTGATGATCGGCGTGCCGCGCGCCGTTCGGCTTAAGTCGGGAATTTCGTAAGCTTTCAGCACGTAGGCCTTCCCGCGGTCGGTAAAGAAAATAAGCGTTCGATGCGTTTCGGTGACGAGCAGATGTTCGGCAAAGTCTTCTTCTTTTGTCTCGATGCCGATGACGCCCTTGCCGCCGCGGTGCTGGGAGCGATAAGCGGAAAGCGGCAGCCGCTTAATATAGCCGGTGCGCGTGATCGTCACGACGACGTCGTCGCGCTGGATCAAATCTTCTTCCAAAATGTCGTCTTCGACGTCGACGATCTCCGTTCGCCGCGCGTCGCCGTACTTGTCGGCAATCTCGGCGAGTTCGTCGCGGATGATGCCGAGCACAAGCCGCTCATCCGCCAAAATCGCCCGATACTGTTCGATATTCCGGATCAGTTCGCGGTATTCCTCCTCGATTTTTTCCCGCTCGAGGCCAGTCAACCGCTGCAGCCGCATGTCCAGAATCGCCCGGGCCTGTTCTTCAGTCAGGCCGAATCGGTTCATCAGGCCGTCGCGCGCTTCCTCGACCGTTTTCGACGACCGGATGAGCGCGATGACTTCGTCGAGACGATCGAGCGCGATCCTCAGGCCTTCGAGGATATGCGCGCGCGCTTCGGCTTTTTTCAGGTCATGGGCGGTGCGCCGACGAATGACGGTCTGCTGGTGCCGCAAATAATAAACGAGAACGTCGCGCAGGCTGAGCACTTTCGGCTCGCCGTCGACGAGCGCGAGCATGATGACGCCGAACGTCGTCTGAAGCGCCGTATGCTTGAACAACTGGTTCAGGACGACATTCGGGTTCGCGTCGCGGCGCAGCTCGATGACGACGCGCATGCCGCTTCTGTCGGATTCGTCGCGCAGATCGACGATACCGTCGATCTGCCGGTCGCGGACGAGCTCGGCGATTTTTTCGATCAGTTTGGCCTTGTTGACTTTGTAAGGCAACTCCTTAACGACGATTCTGTATTTTCCTCCTGATTCCTCCAGTTCTGTTCTGGCACGCACGGTGATCGTACCGCGGCCCGTCTCGTACGCCTGCTGGATGCCTTTGCGCCCGAGAATGAGACCGGCGGTCGGAAAGTCCGGCCCTTTGACGAACTTCATCAGTTCGGTGCTCGTCGCGTCGGGATGGTCGATCAGGTAATGAAGACCTTCGACGACTTCCCGAAGGTTGTGCGGCGGAATGGCAGTCGCCATGCCGACGGCGATACCGTACGAGCCATTGACGAGAATGTTCGGAAACCGCGACGGCAATACCTCGGGCTCCGACTCTTCGTTGGAATAATTCGGCCGAAAGTCGACCGTGTCTTTCTGAATGTCGCGGAGCATTTCCATGGCGATTCTCGAGAGCCGCGCTTCCGTATAACGCATCGCCGCCGCCGCGTCGCCGTCGACCGACCCGAAATTGCCGTGCCCGTCGACGAGCATGTAGCGATACGTGAAATCCTGCGCCATGCCGACCATCGTCTCGTAGACGGCGGCGTCACCGTGCGGATGGTATTTGCCGATCACTTCGCCGACGATGCGGGCCGACTTCTTGTACGGTTTGTCCGGCGTGACGCCAAGCTCGGACATCGCGTAGAGAATGCGGCGGTGGACGGGCTTGAGCCCGTCGCGCACGTCAGGAAGCGCACGGCTGACGATGATGCTCATCGCGTAGTCGAGAAACGACGTGCGCATTTCGGTGACGATATCTTTATCTTTAATGCCCGGATGGTTCACTCGTTCGGCCATGGAAACCTCCTCGCCGCTTTCGTCACACGTCTAGATTTTTAACGAATCTGGCGTTCTGCTGAATGAATTCGCGCCGCGGTTCGACGTTGTCGCCCATCAGGATGTCGAAAATCATGTCCGCCTCAATGGCGTCTTGAATCGTCACTTGCAGCAGCGTTCGGCTTTCGGGGTCCATCGTCGTTTCCCACAGCTGCTGCGGGTTCATTTCGCCGAGCCCCTTGTACCGCTGGACGACGACTTTCGCTTCTTCCCCACCCATTTCGGCTAAGATTTGATCCTTTTCTTTTTCACTGTAGGCGTAGCGCACGACTTTGTTCTTCTCCAGCTTGTAGAGCGGAGGTTGAGCGATATAGACGTAGCCGGCTTCGATCAACTTCCGCATATAGCGATAAAAAAACGTCAGCAACAACGTCCGGATGTGCGCCCCGTCGACGTCGGCGTCGGTCATGATGATGATCTTGTGATACCGCGCCTTCGAAAGGTCGAAATCTTCACTGATGCCCGTGCCGAGCGCGGTGATGATCGCGCGGATTTCGGAATTGGACAAAATTTTGTCGAGACGCGACTTCTCGACGTTCAAAATTTTCCCTCTCAAAGGCAAAATAGCTTGAAAATGTCTATCCCTTCCCTGCTTCGCCGACCCGCCCGCCGAGTCGCCTTCCACGATGTAAAGCTCACAGATGGAAGCGTCGCGCGAGGAACAATCGGCCAACTTGCCGGGCAGTGAGCTGATTTCCAGCGCGTTTTTCCGCCTCGTCAACTCGCGGGCTTTCCGCGCCGCCTCTCGGGCTCGCTGGGCTTGAATGGCTTTTTCAAGGATTTTTTTCGCAACATGAGGATTCTCGTTCAAAAACTCCTCAAACTTTTCGGCAAACAGCGATTCCACGGCACTTCGCGCTTCGGAGTTGCCGAGTTTCGTTTTCGTCTGTCCTTCGAATTGCGGCTCACGGATCTTGACGGAAATGATCGCCGTCAACCCTTCGCGTACGTCGTCGCCGGTCAGATTGGCGTCCTGGTCGCGAATGGCGTTCGTTTTGCGCGCATAGTCGTTGACGACGCGCGTCAACGCGCTTTTGAATCCGGATTCGTGCGTGCCGCCTTCTTGGGTGTTGATGTTGTTGGCGAACGAATAAATGTTTTCCGTAAAGTCTTCTGTATATTGCAGCGCGATCTCGATCTGGATGCCGTCTCGTTCACCGGCGATGTAGACGGGAGGTTCATGGAGCGGCTGCCGGTTGCGGTTGACGTACTCGACGAACGAGACGATGCCGCCTTCGTAACAGAAACTTTGCGAGACGCCTGTTCGCTCGTCGGTCAGCGTAATGCGGACGCCGCGGTTGAGAAACGCAAGCTCGCGCAGCCGTGCCTGAAGGACGTCGTACTCGAATTCAACTGTTTCGGTAAAAATTTCCGGATCCGGACGAAAACGAATCTCCGTTCCGGTTTCCGCGCTTTCGCCGACGATCTTCAAATCACCCTGCGGAACGCCGCGGCGGTATTCCTGCCAGAAGATCTTGCCGTCGCGCTTGACGCGCACGGACAAATATTCGGACAGCGCGTTGACGGCGGAAAGACCGACGCCGTGCAAACCACCGGACATCTTATATCCTTCGCCGCCGAACTTGCCGCCGGCATGCAGCACCGTCAGCACGACTTCCACGGCCGGACGCTTCATCTTCGGATGCTCGCCTACGGGAATGCCGCGGCCGTTGTCGACGACCGTCACGCTGTTGTCGGTATGCACCGTAACGTCGATTCGGTCGCAAAAGCCGGCCATCGCTTCGTCGATGCTGTTGTCGACGATTTCCCAGACGAGATGGTGAAGGCCTCGGCTTCCCGTCGATCCGATGTACATGCCGGGCCGCTTCCGGACGGCCTCAAGCCCTTCGAGTACTTGAATCTGGTGCTCGTCGTAGGTATGCGAACGCGTCGTCACCGACACGCCATCCTCCTTTCCGCGTCGCCGCATCGATGTTTAAAGCGCCGGACGGGAAACCGACTCGACCCGCTTTTTCAACGCATGCGCCGAAATCGGGGAATAGTAGACCTTCGTCCGCGTCACGACCAGAGATTTGCTTTGTTCCCCGCCGAGAATTTCGACGCGGTTATCGGCGGCTGCCTCATCGAGAAACGACGCAGAAATCGGGGAGGACTTGCCGACCGACACGTCGAAAATGCCGATCAGTTCGTCTGTCGAAATCACGCGGTCGCCGCCGAGATAGAGAAACATCCTTAAATTTCCCCCTCCGCCGCCGGCCGAACGCGACCTGCTTCAACACAGTAAAGCGTCGCTCCGGCCGTCGACCGGAAATCCAACCCTTCCAGGCTCGTCGCCGTAACGAACGTTTGGATCCTGCCGCGGAACGCTTCGATCAGTCTCGACCGGCGGAAACGGTCGAGTTCGGAAAGCACGTCGTCCAACAACAAAATCGGATACTCGCCGGTTTCTTCGGCGATCAGCTCGATTTCAGCGAGCTTAAGCGATAGGGCGACCGTCCGTTGCTGCCCTTGCGAACCGAACGCTTGCACGTCGACGCCGTTGACGGAAAACGCCAGGTCGTCGCGATGCGGTCCGACGAGCGTGACACACCGCCGCAATTCTTCTTCGCGCATTTGAGATAACTTTACCATAAATCGGCGGAAGGCCGCATCTTCGTCCCCTTCTGCGTCAAGCTCTAGCGAAGGCAGATAGCGGACGTCCAGCCGTTCCGCTCCGCCCGTCATCCGCTCGTGGATATCCGAAGCCCAGCGGCTTAACTTTTTTATAAAGCCTTGACGTTTCAGCATGACTTTAACCCCGACTGCGGCGAGTTGCTCGCTGAAGACGTCCAACAGACCGGAGGGAACCGGCCGGCCGGCATACTGTCGAAGCAGCCGGTTGCGCTGCCGAAGCAGCCGCTGGTATTGTGAAAGTTCGCGCAAATAAACGGGAAACGCCTGACCGAGCTCCATGTCCAGAAACCGACGCCGGACACCCGGCGCTCCCTTGACGAGATTCAAATCTTCCGGCGCGAATAGGACGACGTTGAACGAGCCGACGTATTCGCTGAGCTTCCGCCGTTCCAGCCCGTTGGCCTTCGCTTTCTTTCCGGCGCGCGAGACGGCGAGTTCAAGCTGAAGCTCGCCTTTTGCACGCTCGACGATTCCGGCGACGGCGGCCGTCTCGCTCCCCCATCGGACGAGATCCTCATCCGCATGTGTCCGATGGGAACGCGCGAGCGCAAGCACGTGGATCGCTTCGAGCAAGTTGGTCTTGCCCTGAGCGTTGCGTCCGACGAACAGATGTAGAAGGCCGTCGAATACCAAGTCGAGCCGCTCATAGTTGCGATAGTTTTCAAGTCTCAGGCGCTCCAGGCGCATCCGACGCCCCTCCGCCCCCGACGATCCGGAACGTGCCGACGCCGGGAACTTCGACCTTGTCCCCCGGTCTGAGTTTTCGGCCGCGCCGTTCTTCCCGGACGGCGTTGACGAGGACGCTCCGTTCACGGAGAAACGCCTTGACCGCGCCGCCGGTCGGCACACAACGCGTCAGCTTCAACAGCTGTCCCAACGTAATGAACTCACCGTCGATTTCGACGTCCCGCATCGTCGAAAGCCTCGCTTTCGCTTTCATTGAACCGTCCGGTACGGCAATACGAGCTGCAAAACGTCCCCCCCGCCTTCCGGACGCATGACGATCGGCGCCGCTGGGCCCGAAAAACCGATATGCACGCGCTCGCCGCCAATCGCCTTCAGCGCCTCCAGCATGTAGCGGGAGTTGAACGAAACTTTGATCCGTTCCCCGGTCAACGAAACGACCGGCAACGTCTCGCTCATTTTTCCAACTTCCGCCGAGCTCGCCGATACTTCGACTGCGTCCTCCTCCATCAACGCCAGGCGGACGATGTTCGTCTTCTCCTCGCGCGTCAGAACGGACGCCCGATCGATCGAATCGATCAACAGAGCGACGTCCATGACCAGTTCCGAGCGGAACGTCTCGGGAACGAGTTTCGACGTATCGGGATACGTTCCCTCCAAAACCCGCGTATGGAACGAAACCGAACGAAACTTGAACGATACGCGGCTTTCCGTAAAAACGACGTCAACGAAAGACGGCGAGCCTTCAAGCAGTTTTTCAAGCTCGTCCATTGTTTTCCAAAGAATCACGAAATTTTCGTTCTTCTCAAAGCTATTCTCGACCTTCGCTTCCGACCATGCCAACCGATGACGGTCGCACGCGACTAATCGGATCCGATCGCGCCCGACATCCCACAAAACGCCGGTCAACACAGGCGTCGAATCGTGGCGGGAAGCTGCGAACGAAGTCTGACGAATCATCTGGCGCAGCTGCTCGCTCGACAATACGATGCGCCGGCCTTCTTCGGGGCTGGGCAAATCCGGAAAATCGTCGGGATCGTATCCGACGAGCTGGACCGTAGAGGTTCCTGACCGAATGACGGCGTGAAACCCTTCACTCGACTCGAATTCCACCGAGTCGGCGGGCATTTTCCGGACAAGATCGGTCAAAAGTTTGGCAGGCAGGACGACTCGACCGGGCCGTTCGACGCTCACGACGATTTCTCCGTTTTCTTCCAGAGGAACGGAGCTTTGGATCGAAACGTCCGTGTCGCTTGCGGCAAGCGTCAGTCCCGACGGCCCCGCCTCGATGCATATTCCGCCCAGCACCGGAACAGGCGGACGAGAAGACACGGCGGCGGAAACTTGCTGAATCGCCGCGCGTAGGTGTTCTCTCAGAACGACGAATTTCATAGCTTCACTCTCCGCAGTCTCCGACGAAAAAGTCGACTATGACATACGTCCATTATACACTAAAAAACAAAATAGAAGGAGGAGTCGTAGAAGTAGTCTTAGACGCCGTGGATTTGGGGATAAGTCGCATTGCGTTCCGACGGACATGTACTCTCGTTGTGCATGAGTCTGTGAAAAAAAAACGGAAGGAGTTCACCTCATGTTTTTGATTTTTTCTGTAAGCTCTTGGACGATTTTATGGAGTTCGCGATCCGTGCGGATGGATTGCGAAATTTTCTCATGGGCATGAATGACGGTCGTATGATCGCGTCCGCCGAACGCTTCCCCAATGCGCGGCAGGGACAGTTCGGTCAGTTCGCGGCAAAGGTACATGGCGATCTGGCGCGGGAACGCGACGGCTTTGTTGCGCTTTTTCGCTTTGAAGTCTTCGGTTTTGACGCCGAAATACTCGCCGACGACCTGTTGGATTTGCTGGACGGTAATTTGTTTCGGACGGTTGGACGGAATGATGTCTTTCAACGCTTCGGCCGCAAGCTGAACCGTGATGTCCTGGTTCGTCAGCGACGAATAGGCGACAACACGGATGAGCGCGCCTTCCAGTTCCCGAATGTTGGTGTCGATATGATTGGCGATGTAGAGCACTGCCTCGTTGGGAATGTTGATATTTTCCGCTTTTGCTTTTTTTCTTAAAATGGCCACCCTCGTTTCGAGGTCGGGCGGCTGAATATCGGTGATCAATCCCCACTCGAACCGCGACCGGAGCCGGTCTTCCAGCGTCGGAATTTCTTTCGGCGGGCGGTCGCTGGAAATGACGATCTGTTTGTGTTCTTCGTGCAGCGCGTTGAATGTGTGAAAAAACTCTTCCTGGGTCTGTTCTTTACCTGCTAGGAATTGGATATCGTCGATAAGGAGCACGTCGATGTTGCGGTATTTGTTGCGAAAGCTTTCACCGCGGTTGTCTCGGATGGCGTTTATGAACTCATTTGTAAATTTTTCGCTTGAGATGTATAAAACTCTGGCGGACGGGCTATGTTGCAACACGTAATGACCGATCGCGTGCATGAGATGGGTTTTGCCCAATCCGACGCCTCCGTAGAGAAACAGCGGATTGTACGCCTTGGCCGGCGCTTCGGCGACGGCAAGGCAGGCAGCGTGCGCAAACCGGTTGCCCGCGCCGATGACGAAGGTTTCGAATGTGTATTTCGGGTTGAGCATGGTCTGGAACGGCTCTTCCGTTTCCGATCGGATGGCGCCGCGCGGTGGTTCGCTTGAGCCCGCTTTTCGCTTTTCGGCGTCGGGATGGGTAAGGACAAAGCGAATGTCCAGCGTTTCGCCGGTCATCTCGTGTACGGTAGCGGCGATCAGTTTCGTGTAGCGCGTCTCGAGCCATTCTTTCGTGAAGTTGTTTGGGACAAGCACGGTCAGGACGCCGTCGGACAAGTCGACGGCGCGTGTCGGTCTGAACCAGGTTTCGAAGCTCGGCTTGCCCATTTTCGGCTCGATGGCGGACAAGACCGCCTGCCAAAGATCGTCGAGACGTATGTCCACAGGGTTTTCCTCCTTGGAAATCGGGAAGAAAGGGCGATCTCCGGGTTTTGTCCACAGCGTTCAGAAAGGCAGTCGAAGCGTGTAGGTCGGCTGGGGATAGTTGTGCACAACTTTGTCCACAGCTTGTTGATAACTATGTTCGTCCAGACGGTTTTCCACAGCCGGGGCATTACCAATATAGCAGAAAGAGATCCCAATTTCAACGAAACGGATGATCGCCTCGCGATTAATTCACAGGTCGTGTTTTTCATTTGTCCACATGTGGACGGTTGTGTGTCTGACCGTACCCGGGGCTTATCAGGTGCTACGGGACGTCGTCGGGTCTCGGCATTGACTTTTCCTCGCGGCCGTGGTTAAATGAGGCGGGAGGTGTGCCGCGATGAAGCCGACGTTTCGCCCGAATGTCAGAAAACATAAGAAGGTTCACGGGTTTCGCGCACGCATGCGCACGAAGTCGGGTCGAAAAGTGTTGAGCGCCCGCCGGCGCAAGGGTAGAAAGGTGCTGACCCCGTAAAGCGCCTGATACGGCCACTTTTGAAGTGGTCTTTTTCTTTATTCGGGTTTTGCGGGGAGTCGGTGGGCGGAATGCGGAAGGAACATCGGCTGGTCGACCGGCGCGATTTTCAAGAAGTTTACAAAAAGGGTCGGTCGGTCGCCAATGCGCAGTTCGTCGTTTATTTTTTGAAACGGGGCGACGTCGGCGCGTTTCGCGCCGGCGTATCCGCCGGCAGGAAGCTGGGCAAGGCCGTCGTCCGCAACCGTGCGCGCAGACTGGTCAAAGAGGCACTGCGGCTGAACGCCGAGCGGATTTCGCCGGGATACGATATTATTGTTGTCGTCCGCAAAGCCGCCGTCGGTTTGTCGTTTGCGGAAGTGCAGCGTTGTCTGCTGCACGCGCTGCGGAAGGCTTCGCTTTTAAATGGTCCGGAATTGTGATATAGTGAATGCTGGAAAAGCATCGCAGCGGGAGGATTGGGGTTGCAGACCGGTCGTCTTGTGTTTCTGCTTGTTATTGTCGTCGCAGTTCTACTCGGCGGGTGTGCCCCGACGCCCGCCCAGCAGCCGATCGATCCGGAAACGGCGGGTTTTTTCACGAAATATTTCGTCTATCCGATGTCGGAAGCGCTTGACTTTTTCGCAGCACTCCTGTGGAACGAATACGGCTTGGCCCTTCTTCTTCTGACGATTATTGTCCGCTTGCTGATTTTACCCTTGTCGATCAAGCAGTATCGCAGCTCGAAGCAGATGCAGGCGCTCCAGCCGGAAATCCAGAAGCTGCGCGACAAGTATAGGGACGATCCGAAGAAGCAGCAGGAAGAATTAATGAAGCTGTTTCAGAAGCATGGCGTCAATCCGATGGCCGGTTGTTTGCCGATCTTGATCCAGATGCCGATTCTGATTGCGCTTTACAGCGCGATTCTTCATAACGGCAACATTTATTCGCATTCTTTTCTCTGGATGCAGCTCGGCAAACCGGATCCGTACTATATCCTTCCGCTTCTAGCGGCGCTGACGACATTTCTCCAGCAGAAAATCGCGTCGTCGCAGATGTCGTCGAATCCTCAGCTTCAGGCTTTGACGTACGTGTTTCCGTTTCTCGTGTTCGCCATGTCGGTAAGTTTCGCTTCGGCGCTTCCGTTGTATTGGTTTTACGGCAATCTGTTTACGATCGTCCAGACGTATTTCATGTACGGACGAGGCGGAAAGAAGGGCGGAGGTGCGTCCTCCCATGACGAAAAGCGAAAAAAGCGCGAAAAACGTAGTCGCAACCGGTAGAACGATCGAGGAGGCGGTGCGCGCGGGTCTCGAGCTCTTGAACGCCGATAGGGAGCGCGTTAGGATCAAGGTACTGGAGGAGCCGACGAAGGGGTTTCTGGGTTTCATCGGGTCGAAATCCGCGAAAGTCGAGCTGGAACTGATCCCCGACCCGGTGGAGGAGGCGCTCGATTTCCTCCGCGAGGTGCTGGACGCGATCGGCATCGAGGGAACACTGGACGTCGAAGATTGCGGCCGGGAGATTTTGATTCGGATCGGCGGAAACCGGGATATGGGATTGATCATCGGCAGGCGTGGCCAAGCATTGGATGCTCTTCAGTTTTTGACCAATTTAGCCGCCAACCGTAAGGCGACTTCGCCGAAGCGCATCGTGCTCGACGCCGCGCATTTCCGTGAGCGCAGGCGCGAAGCGCTCGTGCGGCTGTCGGAGCGAGTCGCCGAACGCGTGCGGAAGACGCGCAAGGAGATCGTCCTAGAGCCGATGTCTCCGGCGGATCGGAAAATCGTCCATACGCATTTGCAGCACCATCCTGCGGTGCGGACGTACAGCACGGGAGAGGAACCGAACCGGCGGGTTGTCATATCGCCGAAGATTTGAGCGGGAAGGCCGAAAGCTTATGCTGGACGATACGATTGCAGCGGTCTCGACCCCGCCGGGACAAGGCGGAATCGCCGTCATCCGCATGAGCGGTCCTGACGCGGTAGCAGTGGCGGATCGATTGTTCCGTTCACGGCGGAAATTGGCCGAAGTACCTTCACATACCGTGCACTATGGCCGCATTGTCGATCCCGATTCGGGCGAAACCGTAGAAGAAGTACTCGTGACCGTCATGCGCGCGCCGCGTTCTTATACGCGGGAGGACGTCGTGGAAATCGGCTGCCACGGCGGCTTTGTCGCCGTAAAAAAGGTCCTGGAGCTTCTGTTCCGCCACGGCGCGCGTCCGGCGGAACCGGGAGAATTCACGAAACGCGCGTTTCTGAACGGCCGGATCGATCTGTCGCAAGCCGAAGCCGTCATGGACCTCATTCGCGCAAAATCGGATCGGGCGTTCCGGATCGCCCGCCGGCAGGCGGAAGGAGTGTTTTCCCGGGAGGTCCGCCGCATTCGCGACGGGCTTTTGTCTTTGCTTGCCCACATGGCCGTTCATATCGACTATCCCGAACACGATGAGCCGGAAATAACCTCTGCGCATATCGTAAAGCGGTGCGACGAGGCGATCGACGCGATCGATCAGCTGTTGCGCGCAGCAAACCGCGGGAAAGTTTACCGGGAAGGCTTAACGGCGGCCATCGTCGGGCGCCCGAATGTCGGCAAGTCGTCGCTATTAAACGCCTTGGCACGCGAAAATAAGGCGATCGTGACCGATATTCCGGGTACGACGCGCGACCTCGTCGAAGAATATGTAACGCTGGCGGACATTCCGTTCCGTCTGTTGGACACCGCCGGTTTGCGCGAAACGGAAGACGTCGTGGAAAAAATCGGAATCGAAAAGACGCGCCAAGCGCTGGAGGAAGCCGATCTCGTATTGCTCGTGCTCGATGCAAGCCGACCGCTGGAAGAAGAGGATCGGTCGCTTGCGGAATCAGTGTCGGTTCGGGCTTCGATTGCGGTCGTAAATAAAACGGATTTGCCTCCGGCCTGGGACGTTCTCGAGCTGATGCGCTGGTTTCCCGAAGAGCGGATCGTGTCGGTTTCCGCCAGGGAAGGAATAGGACTTGACCTGTTGGAGCAAACGGCGGCGCGTTGTGTGCTGGGCGGTGAAGTGGAACCGTCCGAACCTGTTTACGTCGGTAACGCGCGGCACGTCGCTCTGCTCGAGCAGGCGAAACGGTCGTTGGAAGAAGCTCGGAAGGCGGCGCAAAATCTTGTTCCCGTCGATTTTGTCCAGATCGATGTTCAGACCGCTTGGGAAAAACTCGGGGAGATTCTCGGCGAGCAGATCGGAGAAGCTTTGATCGACCGGATCTTTTCGGAATTTTGCCTCGGCAAGTGAAGGGAGGCAGCGGAAAATGGGATACGTCGCGGGCGAATACGACGTCATCGTCGTCGGCGCCGGGCACGCCGGTTGCGAAGCGGCGCTGGCTTCCGCCCGTCTCGGCTGCCGGACGCTCCTCGTGACGATCAATCTCGACATGATCGCCTATATGCCCTGCAACCCGTCGATCGGCGGACCGGCCAAAGGCCACGTCGTACGGGAAATCGACGCGCTCGGCGGGGAAATGGCGCGCAACATCGACCGCACGTTCATTCAGATGCGGATGTTGAACACCGGTAAAGGACCGGCCGTTCACGCGCTACGCGCCCAGGCGGACAAAGTGTTATATCAACGCGCGATGAAACAGACGCTGGAACGTCAGCCGAACCTAACGCTGCGCCAAGGTTTGGTAGAGCGGCTGATCGTCGAAAACGGCCGTTGCCGCGGCGTCGTCACGCGGACGGGCGCGCAATATTATGCGAAGGCCGTGGTATTGACGACGGGGACGTACTTGCGCGGCCGCGTTATTATGGGTGATGTCGTGTACGACAGCGGGCCGAACAACCAACAGCCTGCGGTGAAGCTTTCTGAGAATCTGCGCGAACTCGGATTCGAACTCGTCCGGTTCAAAACGGGGACGCCGCCGCGCGTACATGGCGACACGATCGATTTTTCCAAAATGGAAAAACAGCCGGGAGACGAGCGCCCGAAATTTTTTTCTTACGAAACGGAACAGGCTCCGCCGTGGGAGCAACTTCCCTGCTGGTTGACGTACACGTCGCCGGAAACGCACGAGATTATCGCCCGCAATCTGCACCGCGCTCCGATGTACACGGGCGTCATCGAGGGAATCGGCCCGCGTTATTGTCCGTCGATTGAAGACAAGATCGTTCGGTTCGCCGACAAGCCTCGGCATCAGGTGTTTTTGGAGCCGGAGGGCCTGGAGACGAAAGAATATTACGTCCAAGGCATGTCGACGAGCCTGCCCGAGGAAGTGCAGTTGGAAATGCTGCGCTCGGTCCCCGGCCTTGAGCGCGTCGAAATGATGCGCACCGGCTATGCGATCGAATACGACGTAATCGTGCCGACGCAGCTGTGGCCGTCGTTGGAGACGAAGCGTTTGCCCGGTCTGTTTACGGCCGGCCAGATCAACGGCACGTCGGGCTACGAAGAAGCGGCCGGCCAAGGGATTATGGCGGGTATCAATGCGGCGCGCAGTGTGCAGGGCAAAGATCCGGTCGTTCTGGAGCGTTCGCAGGCTTACATCGGGGTTATGATCGACGACCTTGTGACGAAAGGCACGAATGAGCCGTACCGGCTGTTGACCTCGAGGGCGGAATACCGGCTTTTGCTCCGCCACGACAACGCGGATACGCGGCTGACGCCGCTCGGTTACGAAATCGGGTTGATATCCGAAGAGCGTTACCGGAAGTTTCTGGACAAAAAACGGCGCATCGAGGAAGAGATCGAACGTTTGAAGACAGTCCGCATCCGTCCGGACGACGAAACCGTCGCGTTGTTTGAACGGCACGGCATAACGCCTCCGTCGCAGCCGATCGACGGCGTTTCGCTATTGAGACGTCCGGAAGTTTCGTACGCGTTTGTAGAACTTGTCGCCCCGCCGCCGTACGCGCTGACGGACGAAATAAAAGAGCGCGTCGAAATCGAGGTCAAATACGCCGGTTATATCGAAAAACAGTTGCAGCAAGTGCGGCAGATGAGCAAGTTGGAGAAGAAGAAAATTCCGGAAGACCTCGATTACACTTCGATCCACGGTCTGTCGAACGAGGCGCGCCAGAAACTGGCGCAAATCCGGCCGGTTTCGATCGGGCAAGCGTCGCGGATCTCCGGCGTGTCGCCGGCCGACATTTCGGTGTTGCTTGTCTATCTGGAATCCCGCCGCAAGGAGCCGGTTCGGAGCTGACGGATGAGCGGGGTGCCGGAATGGTTTTCGGAAACCGTGGATCGTTACGGCCTCCGGTTGCCCGAGGGGGCCTTTGATCGTTTTCGCATTTATTTTCGCGAGCTGGTGCGTTGGAATGAACGCATGAATTTAACGGCGATCACCGACGAAGAAGGTGTGTATTCCAAACATTTTCTTGATTCGTTGTCGCCTGCTTTTTTCTGGGATTTCGCAAAAGCCGGTTCGCTTGCGGATGTCGGTTCCGGCGCCGGGTTTCCGGGCGTGCCGCTGAAAATCGTTTTTCCTCATTTAGAGGTGTTGCTCGTCGATTCGTTGCGAAAACGCGTCGAGTTTTTGCGCCATCTCGTCGACGCATTGGGACTGGATCGCGTCGAATGCGTGCACGGCCGCGCTGAAGACGTCGCCAGGTCGGCGGAATGTCGCGATCGATTCGACGTCGTGACGGCCCGCGCCGTTGCGCGTATGGCGGTGTTGACGGAACTTTGCGTTCCTTTTGTGCGTCCCGGCGGCTTTTTTGTGGCGATGAAAGCGTCCGGCGCCGACGAGGAAGTCCGGGAAGCTTTGTACAGTTTTTCGGAATTGAACGCGCGGTTGGATGAAGTCCGCGAATTTCGTCTTCCTCCGGAAGGGGCGGTCCGGCGGCTTGTGTTGTTGACGAAACTCGGCGCTACGCCGGCGCGGTATCCCCGTCAGCCGGGCGTTCCCGAACGCCGGCCGCTCGTTCGATGATGCGGTTCGGACGTTTTGTTTCACGTGGAACATGCCGAAGCGACAGCGGATGTCGGGTGGTGGTGTGATGAAAGACCGAATTTCGAAATGGCTCGGATTTTCCGAACGGGAGTCGTCCGAGGAAGTGCGCCTCATTCCGGTCGACGCGATCGCGCCGAGTCCTTATCAGCCTCGCGCCGTATTCGACGACGAACGGCTGGAGGAATTGTGCGACACGATTCGCGTTCACGGGGTCATTCAGCCGATTCTGGTTCGTCCGCGGGAAAACGGTTTTGAGCTGATCGCCGGGGAACGCCGCCTCCGGGCGGTTAAAAAACTCGGGATGGACACCATTCCCGCCATCGTCCGCGAAATGGGCGACCCGCAGGCCGCTTCCGTCGCGCTGATCGAAAACTTGCAAAGAGAGGGTTTGACGCCGATCGAGGAGGCGGTGGCCTATCAAAAGCTGATGGAACTGCATGGGTTGACACAGGAAAGTCTGGCGCAGCGGCTCGGAAAAAGCCAATCGACGATCGCAAACAAACTTCGTCTGCTTCAGTTGCCCGAACCGGTTCGGCAAGCGCTTCTCGACCGTCAGATTACGGAACGGCACGCCCGCGCTCTGCTGGCGCTCGACGACGAACAGGCGCAGCTTCAAGTGCTCCGCGAAATTTTGCAGAAGAACTGGAGCGTCCAGCAGACGGAATCGCGCGTGAAATTTTTGCTCGAAACGGGCGGGCGAACGTCCGAGCGCCGCAAACGCGGCCGTCGGCAGGCTTTCGCGAAAGACGTCCGCATTGCGCTTAATACGATCCGTCAGTCGGTCGACATGGTGTCGAAAACGGGGTTGCCGATTCGGATCGACGAACACCAGTACGAAGATCGATACGAGATCATCATTCAAATTGCGAAACGTCCGCCGGGCGTTATATGATCATCATGAGAAGAACATCGGATGATGGGGTGGGCAGGTTGTCGAAGATTATCGCCGTTGCCAACCAAAAGGGCGGGGTCGGCAAGACGACGACAGCCGTGAATCTCGGCGCCTCGCTGGCAACGCTGGGGAAAAAAGTGCTGCTGGTGGATATCGACCCGCAAGGCAACACAACCAGCGGAATCGGCATCAACAAGGCGGACGTGGTGCACTGCATCTACGACGTCATGATCAACGACGTTCATCCGAAAGACGCCATTTTAGATACGAAAGTTCCCAATTTGAGCATCATCCCCGCCACGATTCAGTTGGCCGGGGCCGAAATTGAACTCGTACCGACGTTTTCAAGAGAAGTACGGCTCAAAAGATCGCTGGAGCTGATACGCGACTTGTTCGATTACATTTTAATTGATTGTCCTCCGTCGCTCGGCATTTTGACGATCAACTCGCTGACGGCCGCCGATTCGGTGCTCATTCCGATTCAGTGCGAATATTACGCCTTGGAAGGGTTAGGTCAGTTGCTCAACACGGTAAGGCTCGTCCAAAAACATCTGAACACGAAGCTTCAGATCGAGGGCGTTTTGCTGACCATGCTCGATGCACGGACGAATCTCGGCATGCAGGTCATCGAGGAAGTGAAAAAATATTTTCAGCACAAAGTGTACCAAACGATCATTCCGCGCAACGTTCGCCTCAGTGAAGCGCCGAGCCACGGCCAGTCGATCATTACCTACGACCCGAAGTCGAAAGGCGCCGAAGTGTACATGGAACTCGCAAAGGAAGTGATCCGGCATGAATAAACGGCTCGGACGCGGCCTGGACGCGCTGATTCCCGCCTTGAACATCAACGAGGACGACAAGGTGGTCGAAATTCCGCTCGCCCGGCTGCGTCCGAATCCTTACCAGCCGCGAAAGACATTTTCTGAAGAATCGCTGCGCGAGCTCGCCGACTCGATTCGAGAGCACGGCGTCCTTCAGCCGATTATTGTGCGTGAGGCGATGAACGGGTACGAAATCATCGCCGGCGAACGGCGCTTCCGTGCCTGCCAGCTGCTGGAACGGCCGACGATTCCCGCTGTTGTCCGCCAGCTCCCCGATGAGCAAGTGATGGAGATTGCCCTGATCGAGAACGTACAACGCGAAGACTTGAACGCTTTGGAAATCGCCGCCGCCTATCAGACGCTCATGGAGCGTTTTCAGCTGACGCAAGAACAGTTGTCGGTCAAAGTCGGGAAGAGTCGTTCGCATATCGCCAACTTTTTGCGGCTGCTTCAGCTACCCGACGCGGTCAAGGAACATGTTTCACGTGGAACATTGTCGATGGGACACGCCCGCGCGATTGTCGGCCTGAAAGATCCCAGCGTTCAGACCCAGCTGGCCGAACGCGCGATCCGGGAACAGTGGAGCGTTCGACAGCTGGAGGAAGCAGTTCAGTCGCTTCAGAAGAAGGCCGATCGTCCGTCGTCCGGGAAAGGGCGATCTAGCTTACGCGAAGACCCGTTTCTGGCGGATATCGAGAACCGTTTGCGGGAACAGTACGGAACGAACGTCAAAATTCGAAACCGCAACGGTCGCGGAAAGATCGAATTCGCCTATTATTCTTCCGAAGACCTGGAGCGGTTGTTGAATTTGCTGCGCAGATAGTCGAGCGCGGCATAGCGGAGGTGCCCCGGCATGGACAGGCCCGTCATTTATCTGGATAACGCAGCTTCGTCATGGCCGAAGCCGCCGGGCGTCGCCGAGGCGATGGCGGAAGCCGTTCGCGATTACGCCGCCAATCCCGGTCGTGGCAGCCACCGGATGGCGATTCGGGCAGGAAAAACGGTTGCGGAAACGCGTGCGCGACTGGCGAAGCTGTTCGGCATCCGGAATCCGAACGACGTCAGTTTTGCGCTCAACACGACGATGGCGCTCAACATGGCCATCAAAGGATGGGTAAAACCGGGCGATCACGTCGTCTGTACGGCGGTGGAACACAATTCGGTCCGAAGGCCGCTGGAAGCGCTGAGACGCTCGTCCGGCGTCGAGGTAACCTATGTCGAGACGGACGAAGCCGGTCGGCTCAACCTTGAGCGGTTGCGAGAAGCGCTCGGGCGGAAAACGTCGCTCGTCGTTGTCGGCCACGCTTCCAACTTGCTCGGCTCGATTTTGCCGTTGGAAGACGTCGTGCGCCTTGCGCACGAACGGGGAGCTGTCGTGCTCGTCGACGCCGCCCAGACGGCCGGCTCGATTCCGATCGACGTCGAGGCGATGGGCGTCGACATGTTGGCATTTCCAGGACATAAAGGCTTGCTCGGTCCGCAGGGCACGGGGGGACTGTATGTCCGTCCCGATCTGGAACTGGAACCGGTCTTGCATGGCGGCACCGGCAGCAAATCGGAACTGCCGGACCAACCCGACGTCCGCCCCGACCGGTATGAATCGGGAACCGTCAATACGCCCGGCATTGCCGGGCTCGGAGAAGGCATCCGCTATGTGCTGGAACGAACTCCGGAGGAAATCGGCCGTCACGAACGACGATTGACCGAGCGGATGATGGAAGGATTGGCCGGCATCACCGGTCTACGCCTGCTCGGCCCGGCGATTGGCGAGCCGCGGGTGGGGATCGTGGCTTTCGTGGCGGATTTCGCCGAATCGGCGGAAATCGCTTTTATTCTCGATCAGCATTACGGTATTGCTGTCCGGTCGGGGTATCACTGCGCGCCGCTCGCCCACCGCATGGCCGGTACATTGGAAACGGGCGCGGTTCGCGCCAGCGTCGGGCCGTTCAACACGGAAGCCGATGTCGACGCGCTCGTAGCGGCGATGCGTGAAATCGCCCGGCATTACCGCAATAAAGGAGTACGTGACGTATGAATGATCGGATTGTACTGGTGATAGCCGTTCTCGGCGGGTGGTCGCTGCTTTCGCTCGTGTGGCTGACGCTGCTGACGTGGAAAATGAGACGGGTGTCCAAACGGTACGCCCGGCTCGTCGGCGGCGACCATCCGAAAAATCTCGAAGAAGTTTTACTAACGGCCCAGGAAGAATTGCGCGAATGCAGACGCGGCCTCGCCCGCGCACAACAGCAATGGACCGAGGTCGAAAACCGACTGAAAACCATGAAGGGCCGCGTGGGCCTCGTCCGGTACAGTGCGTTCGGAGAACGGGGGCATGATCTCAGTTTTTCACTTGCGATTTTGGACGAAGGGCGAAACGGCGCCGTTCTGTCTGGCATTCATAACCGCGAGCAGATGTATGTTTACGCCAAACCCGTTGAAAACGGCGAATCGCGGTATCCGCTTACGCCCGAAGAACGGGAAGCGATTCACCGCGCGTCACAATTCCCCGACCGCCATCCTGCGGACGCCGGCTAACGCGCGCTGGAGCGACCGGGAAATGACTTCGGCCATGTTCATGACGAGGCTGAGACGGGTGTTTTGCAGAACGAAATATTCCATGAATCCGTAAACGTTCACGACGCCGGTGATGTGGATGTCGCCGACCGGCGGCAGTTCCTTGCTGACCCCGGCGCCCGGCTTGACGGGCCCGTCGCCGACCTGAATGTAGCCAACGCTGGAGGCTTGGCCGAGGCAGGCGTCGACGCCGACGATGAACGGTGAAGAAAACCGTCTCCTGATGTCGTCCAGCGTGTCGCGCAAATTAACGGCGTGCACGGGTTCGTCCAGGGTGCCGTAGACGAAAAAATCGGACGGTTCCGTTTTTTTCAGGAACGTACCGACGAGAGGACCGAGGGCGTCCCCGGTCGACCGGTCCGTGCCGATGCAAAGAATGACGATCGGGCGTTCGGACGGAACGTTTTGAAAAACGGGCGCAAGGCGTCGCGCGATGGCGTCCGCGGATCCCGTTTCCGCGTAAGAGATGCGAAACGGAGTGATCGGGTTCGGATTTGTCCGGACCGGTTTCATGTCGCAAGCAGCCTCCGATGCGAAAGATATTACCAGTATGTGAACGCGGAAAACGGATTATACCTGGATACCTGGCTGATTGCGCGGATCAGACGACAGGGAGGGCGGCGCCCATGCTGGTCGCGTTCGATTCGACCCACCAGGCGTTGCGCGCCGAGACACTTTTCGAATATGCGGGTATCGAGATCGACATCCGGCCGACGCCGAAAGAAATTACGGCGGGTTGCGCGCTGTCGATCGAATTTCCCGACGAGGCGCTGCAACAGATTTTGGAGATCGTCCGTGATTACCGGGTTGAAATTAAAGGCGTTTATCGCTACGAAAACGGGCGCTATGTGCCCGTCGGCTGACGGGAGGTGAGACGGTGGACGGATGGACGGAAATCGTCTTGGCGCATCCGGTCGCCGTTGTCGGCAAGGCGGCGCTCATTGCGCTCGGAGCGCGTCTGTCGGTCTGGATCATGGACCGCGTCATCGGAACGGCGGTCGCCGCACGCAGCCGCGGAAGGTTCAGACTCGACACGCGGCGTTCGCGGACGCTGACGAAGCTGCTGCATAATGCCGTCGCCTATCTGATTTATCTAGCGGCAATCGTCTGGATTTTGCGCGTGTTCGGCGTAGACCCGGGCCCCGTGCTGGCCGGCGCGGGCATCATCGGTTTGGCGATCGGTTTCGGCGCGCAAAACCTGATCCGCGACGTCATCACCGGGTTTTTTATCCTGTTGGAAGACCAGTTTGCGGTCGGAGACGTCGTGCAAATCGGTTCCTTCAAGGGAACCGTCGAGGAAATCGGTCTCCGGGTGACGAAACTTCGCAGCTGGACGGGCGAACTGCATATCATCCCGAACGGATCGATCGCGCAAGTGACGAATTTTTCGGTTTATCCTTCGCTGGCGGTGGTCGACGTGCCGGTCGCCGGCGACGTCGATCCCGACGAGGCGATACGCGTCATCAACGAGGCGGTCGGGCGGCTGCACGAGGAGTACGAGTCGGTGCTGAAGCCGCCGGAAGTGCTCGGCATTCAAACGATAGGGCTCAGCGAAACCGTTCTCCGCGTTGTCGCAGAATGCAGCCCGAATCGGCAGACGGAAGTGTCGCGCTTGTTGAACCGCGAAATCAAGAAGGCGTTGGATCGTGCGGGGCTGCGCATGCGTTCCGGCTGAAATTCGAAGCCGATGCGCTCGGAACGTATCCGACGGACTGACCGGAAAAGAGGGACGAAGCCATGGAAGCGAAAACGTTCCAACTCGACGACGTCGTGGAGATGAAAAAACCGCATCCTTGCGGCACGAATCGATGGCGCATCATCCGGACGGGAATGGACGTCCGGATCAAGTGCGAAGGCTGCGGGCACAGCGTGCTGATGCCGAGGGCCGAGTTCGAAAAAAAAATGAGACGGGTGCTGGAATCCGGCGCGAAAACGTGATATAATGTTAAGCGCCGCGTCCACGTAGCTCAACGGGATAGAGCAGTCCTCTCCTAAAGGACCGATAGGGGTTCGAGTCCCTTCGTGGACGTCGTGGGGCGAAACCGCGCAGCTGTCGGGAGGCCCCTTTACAATCGCACAACGGCGTGATATAATGGTCATCGCCATGCCGTTGTGCAAAGAGGTCGCCCGTCGGCGAGACGTGGCTCAGCTTGGTAGAGCGCTTGGTTCGGGACCAAGAGGTCGCAGGTTCAAATCCTGTCGTCTCGATCGGGGCAGACCCGCGGAAAACCGCTCCGTACGGAGCGGTTTTCCATTTTCAGCGTCTGCGGCACCAAAACCGTCGTTTCGGCTATGTCGTCGGCGGAGGGACGTCGCCCGGCGTGTCTTGACGCAAACGTTGAAAAAACCGGCGCAGAAGAAGCGCGCATTCGTCCGCCAGCACGCCGCCTGCCACCTCGGCGCGGTGATTGAAGCGCGGCTCCTGCAACAGGTTCATCAATGTTCCGGCGCAGCCGGCTTTCGGATCGGACGCTCCGAAAACGACGCGCGGCAGTCGGCTTTGGACGATCGCTCCGGCGCACATCGGGCACGGCTCCAGAGTGACGTAGAGCGTGCAGCCGAGCAGCCGCCACGCGCCGAGCCGCGAACAAGCGTCGCGGATCGCGATCATTTCCGCGTGGGCGGTCGCGTCGTTCAGCGTTTCGCGCAGGTTATGACCTCTGCCGACGATAAGGCCGTCCCGAACGACGACGGCGCCGATCGGCACTTCGCCGAGCGATTCGGCTTTGCGCGCTTCAGCGAGAGCTTCACGCATCCAGCGAATGTCTTCCGTTGCGAACATGAAACGGCCGCCCTTTCCCGAACGTTTGGGACGGGTAACGGGGATATTGTACCATACGGGGAGTGTATGCGGAATGTCGTTGTCGTGCGGTATCGTCGGGCTGCCGAACGTCGGCAAGTCGACGCTGTTCAACGCCATCACGCGGGCGGGGGCGGAAGCGGCCAATTATCCGTTTTGCACGATCGATCCGAACGTCGGCGTCGTCGACGTCCCGGACGAACGGCTGGCGAAGCTGGCGGAACTGGTCCGGCCGGAACGCGTCGTGCCGGCGACGTGTCGGTTCGTCGACATCGCCGGACTCGTCGAGGGAGCGAGCCGGGGCGAAGGCTTGGGCAACCGGTTTTTGTCCCATATCCGTGAAGTCGACGCGATCCTTCACGTCGTCCGCTGTTTTCGCGACGACCAAGTGTCGCATGTGGCGGGAAGCGTCGACCCGTTGAGGGATATCGAAACGATTCAGTTGGAACTGGTTTTAGCCGATCTGGAAACCGTCGAGAGGCGTCTCGAACGGGCGAGAAAGAACGCCAAAAGCGGAGAGAAGCGCCACCTTCGCGAACTGGCTTGTCTAGAGCGTTTGCATGCGCTTTTGACGGACGGCAAACCGGCCAGAAGTGGGGAATGGGACGAGGAAGACGTTCCGTATCTGCGCGAACTGCATCTTTTGACGGCCAAACCCGTGCTGTATGTCGCCAACGTGGGCGAATCCGACATCGCTGGGCCGGAAAACAATCCTTGGGTCGCTCAGGTCGTCCGGCACGCCGCGTCGGAAAACGCCGAAGCGGTGACGATCTGCGCTAAGATGGAAGCGGAGATCGCGGAGCTTGACGAACAGGACCGCGCCCAATTCTTACGCGAGTTAGGCCTGTCGGAAAGCGGCCTCGACCGGCTGATCCGGGCGTCGTATCGGTTGCTCGGGTTGATCACGTACTTTACCGCCGGCCCGCAGGAAGTGCGCGCATGGACGATTCGCGAAGGCACGAAAGCGCCGCAGGCGGCCGGCGTGATCCACAGCGATTTCGAGCGCGGCTTCATTCGGGCGGAAGTCGTGGCGTTCGAAGACCTGGTCCGCGCCGGCTCGATGGCCGCGGCCCGCGAGCAAGGCTATTGGCGTCTTGAAGGGAAAGATTACGTCGTGCGCGACGGGGACGTCGTTTATTTCCGGTTTGCCGTCTGAAGCGCACGGCAACGGGAGGCACGGACATGCGCGCATGGCTCGAACGGCTAGAAGCGGTCAAAGAGCGCTATGAAAAACTGAACGAACTGATGTGCGATCCCGCCGTCGCCGCCGACGCGGACAAATGGAAGGAATACGCCAAAGAGCTGGCTGAACTGGAAGAAACATACCGTGTTTCGGAAGCGTATCGACAAACCGTCGCCCAAATCGGATCGATCCGAGCGATGTTGGACGAACCGTTGGATGACGAATTGCGCACATTGGCCGAACGCGAGCTGAAAGAGCTCGAAGCGCGACGCAACGAACAGGAAGAACAGCTGAAGCGGCTTCTGCTTCCGAAAAATCCGAATGACGACAAAAACGTCATCATGGAAATCCGCGGCGCGGCCGGAGGCGAGGAGGCGGCGCTCTTTGCGGCGGACTTGTTCCGCATGTACGCCCGGTACGCGGAATCGCAAGGTTGGAAAGTCGAAGTGCTGGACGCCAACTACAGCGATCTCGGCGGTTTTAAGGAAGTCGTTTTCATGGTGTCGGGTAAGGGAGCCTACAGCAAGCTGAAATACGAAAGCGGCGCGCATCGCGTGCAGCGCGTACCGGTCACTGAATCCGGCGGCCGCATCCATACGTCGACGGCGACCGTCGCCGTCTTGCCCGAGGCGGAGGAGGTCGAAGTGGAGATCGACGAAAAAGATTTGCGCATTGACCTGTTTTGCGCGAGCGGTCCCGGCGGTCAATCGGTCAACACGACGAAATCGGCGGTCCGCATCACGCATTTGCCGACCGGCATCGTCGCGACGTGTCAGGATGAAAAGTCGCAGCACCGCAATAAGGAAAAGGCGATGAAGGTGTTGCGCGCTCGCCTGTACGAAAAGAAAAAAGCCGAGGAAGAAGCCAAGTACGCCAGCGAACGCCGAAGCCAGGTCGGCACCGGCGAGCGGAGCGAGCGTATCCGCACTTACAATTTTCCGCAAAACCGCGTGACCGACCATCGCATCGGCCTGACGCTCCATCGGCTGGAAGACGTCTTGGGCGGCGACCTAGAGGAAATCGTGACGGCACTTGCCGCCGCTGAGCGGGCGGAGGCGTGGACGGAAGGGGCGGAATCGCCGTGACGGTTCGGGAAGCCTGGAAACGGGCTTTTTCTTTTTTACGGGCAAAAGGAGAAAGCGCGGCATCCGACGCGGAACGGCTCGTCCGACACGCGCTCGGTCTGGACCGAACGGCGCTTCTTTCCAGGTGGGACGAACCGTTTCCGCCGGAATGCGAACCGCTGCTTTTCCGAATGCTCGAACGGCGTCTGGCCGGCGAGCCGGTTCAATATATCGTGGGGGAGGAATGTTTTTTCGGCTTAACGTTTGAAGTAACGCCGGCCACGCTGATCCCGCGACCGGAGACGGAAGGGCTGGTCGAACGGGCGATTCGGGAAGCCGAACGTGTTTTCGGACGGGACGCGCGCACAAGCGCTCTCACTGCGGCCGATCTCGGTACGGGCAGCGGCGCGATCGCGGTGGCGCTCGCCGCGTCGTGTTCCGGATGGCGTATCGTGGCGACCGATCTTTCGCGTGAAGCGCTTGCGGTCGCGCGGCGCAACGCCGAGCGAAACGGCGTGGCGGATCGGATCGCCTGGCTAGAAGGCGACTGGCTTCGGCCGCTTGAAGAGCGGGGGATCGCACCCGATCTGATCGTCTCCAACCCGCCGTACGTCCGATCGGGCGACATCGCGGGCCTACAGGACGAAGTGCGGCTCTATGAACCGCATCTGGCGCTGGACGGCGGTCCGGACGGATTGGCCTGTTACGCGGCGATTTTGGAACAGATCGGCCGGTTGCCGCGCGTCCCCGCGATCGCGGCGTTCGAGACGGCCTGGGATGCGGCGGAACGCGTCGCCACGCTCGTCCGGCAAACCGGTTTCTGGCGGGAAATCCGGATCGAATGCGATCTGGCGGGACTGGACCGCTACGTCGTCGGCGTCGCATAAGAAATTCGGCCGAAAGCGTTCCGACGGCAAGACCGGAAACGTCGGGCCGCGGGTTTATTTTCCTCTTGTCGCGACGATACTGGTGAACGAACGCACCGGTGCGGCACATGCGACAGCGGGGAGTGAAACCGATGGGGCGGATCGGAGCGATCCGCGGCGCGGGGGGGCTTCTTGCCGTTCTTGTCGCGGTTGCCGCGACCGCAACCGCTTGGATCGGCCACGGGCGTGAGGAACGCTCGACCGGCGACGTCGAACGGACGGATTCCATTCATTTGCGCATTCTCGCACATTCGGATTCGGAAGAAGATCAGCTTCTCAAAGCTCGCGTCGGCGCGGAAGTCGGGCGAGCGCTCCGGGAATGGCTGGGCGGGCGGCGCCCGGCGGACGCGGAAGACGTTCGCGCCGCGCTTTTGCCGAGACTGGATGAACTGTCGCGAAGAGTTGACGGTGTGTTGAAGCACTTTGGTGCGCCGTATTCGGCCGAAGTCGAATGGGGTGTGTTTCCGATGCCCGAGAAGTGGGACGGTTCCGCGCATTATCCGGCCGGCCGATACGAAATGTTGCGCATCGTGCTCGGAGCAGGACAAGGACACAATTTCTGGTGTGTGTTGTTTCCGTCGCTTTGTTTTCAGGAATCCGAAAACTGCTCGGAGGCGCGTTCGGAAGACAAAAATGCGAAGAAGCCGAAAGTTTCCTGGTGGGTCGTCGAACGGGTGAAAAAAGCGTTTCGCGGCGCCGAAGACGGCCGCGACGCCCGCGGCCGTTCGTCTGAAAAACTGTCCAGCGCCTGGTTCGAATCCGTCGCGAAAGCTGCGCGTTTTTTCCGTTCCGAGTATAATGGAATCGGAAAGTAGCGGTCATCAAACGCAAGACGAAAGGCGAGCGGCGGATGACGATCTACTGGAAGCTGGGCATCCGCCCGGACGAGCGTTCGTTGCGGGCCGTCGCGCAAGAAGCGGCGCAGTTGCTCCGGAGCGGCGAGCTGGTCGCGTTTCCGACGGAGACGGTGTACGGACTCGGCGCCGACGCCCGAAACGCCGCGGCCGTCCGGCGCATTTTCAAGGCGAAAGGCCGTCCCGCGGACAATCCGTTGATCGTGCACGTCGTTGACGCGGCAGCGGCTGAAGCAGTCGCCGACGTAGGCCATCCGATTGCGATTCGATTAATGGAAGCGTTCTGGCCGGGGCCGCTGACGTTGGTGTTGCCCGCAAAGCCCGGTGCGGTGGCGCAAGAAGTAACGGCCGGGCTGGCGACGGTGGCCGTGCGGGTGCCTTCGCATCCGGTTGCGCTGGAGCTGATCCGGGCGGCGGGATGCCCAGTCGCCGCGCCGAGCGCCAACCGGTCGGGTCGGCCGAGCCCGACGACGGCCGATCACGTCCGGGAAGATCTCGACGGCCTCGTAGCGGCCGTCATCGACGCCGGTCCGACGGGCATCGGCTTGGAATCGACGGTCGTCGAGCCGGTCGACGGCGGCGTGCGGCTGTTGCGGCCGGGCGGCGTGCCGCCGGAGGCACTGCGGAACGTGGCCGGCCGCGTATGGTGGGCGTCGGCCGACGACGCATCGGCGCCGCGTTCGCCCGGCATGAAATATGCGCATTACGCGCCGCGCGGCCGGCTAACGCTAGTCAGCGGCGGCGACCCGTCCGCCGTGTACGAGACGATCTGCCGCGAACTCCGCGAGGCGAAAGCCCGCGGCGAAGTGACGGGCGTACTGACGGTCGCCGAGCGGGCCGACCGTTACGACGCCGATGTCGTCGCCGTGGCGGGAAGAGCCGGCGACGTCGGGGCTACAGCGCGCGAGCTGTACGCGGCGCTCAGGCGTTTCGACGAAGGCGGCGCGACATATATTTTGGCCGAGCCGTTCGCCGAAGAAGGGTTGGGCGCGGCGGTCATGAACCGTTTGCGCAAAGCCGCCGGGGGGAGGGAAATCCGGCTCGACTCATGACGTCCGATCCGTCCGCATAAGATGTGACAGCTCCATGCGGACGGGGGAATGCGGATGTCGGCCGTTTGGCTGTTGGCGGTGGCGCTCGGGCTGGACGCGTTTTCCGTCGGCGTCGGCGTCGGTGCGGGCGGCGTTCGGATCGGTTATGCGCTGAAGCTTGGCGCACTCGTCGCAGCGATGCACGCCTTCCTGCCGCTTGTCGGGATGGTGATGGGCGAGTACGCCGGCAGGCTGCTCGGATCGGCGGCGACGTTCGCCGGCGGCGCCGTACTGGCGCTGCTCGGGGTTCATATGGTGGCGCACGCGTTCGGAGGAAACCGCGGCCGCGAAGCGGTGCGGGGCGAATGGAGCGCTTGGTTGCTGGCCGCGGGCGTCAGCGTCGACAGCATGTCCGTCGGTTTTTCCCTCGGCCTGGCTGCGGCGGACGCGGTGAAAACGGCCGCTCTTTTCGGCGTCGCCGGCGGCGCGATGGCTTTGGCCGGTCTTTTGCTCGGCGGCCGGCTCGGCCGGTGGGCGGGAGATTACGGCGAGGCACTGGGCGGGATTATGCTTCTGGCGTTCGGCCTCCGGATGATCTGGTAAACGCCGCGGCAGGGGGATGGTTCGTTGAAGCGAATCTTGTTCGTCTGCACGGGAAATACATGCCGAAGCCCCATGGCGGAAGCCTTGTTCCGAAACATCGCCGCGGAGGCCGGCCTTGAGCTCGAAATCCGTTCGGCAGGGGTTGCCGCGATTCCGGGAGGCGCGATGTCGGACTATGCGCGGCAGGTATTGGCCGACCGCGGCGTCGCGATCGACGAATTCCGTTCGTCCGCTGTCACCGTGGAAATTGTCGATTGGGCGGACTTGATTTTGACGATGACGGTTTCCCATAAACAAACGCTGGTCCGCTTGTTTCCGAAAGCGGCGGACAAAGCGTTTACGCTGAAGGAATTTGCGGCCGAGCCGTCGGAAGGCGGGGTTGCGGACCGGGATGTCGCCGATCCGTTCGGCGGAACGCTCGACGATTATCGCGCCTGCGCCGACGAGTTGGAAGGGCTTTTGCGCAAGTTGGCGGATCGCTTGCGCAGGGAAATCCGATAAGGTACAATGGCGTTAGAAAAGCCGAATCGCAACCAGACGCTTGATGTGACTGGCGACTTCAAGTGGAATCGACCACGGAGGAGCATCAAGCGGGTCATATTGCCGGTCGCCTGGGCAAGAGCAACGACGCGCGGCGTGTGCACATGCGGACGCAGCTCGCGTCGGGTTGCTCTTTTTCTATGCGCGCCGGAATGAAAACGGGAGGCGAACGATTCCGTGAAGATTGCCGTCGGTTCCGATCACGCCGGATTCCGGCTCAAGGAGGAAATCGTGGCGTTCCTTCGATCGCTCGGACACGAAGTGGAGGACGTCGGATGTGCTTGTGAAGAATCGGTCGATTATCCGGATTTCGCCCTGCCGGTCTGCGAAAAAGTGCTCGCCGGGCAGGTAGACCGCGGCGTCCTCATCTGCGGCACGGGCATCGGCATGACGATCGCGGCAAACAAAATTCCCGGCATCCGCTGCGCGCTCGCGCATGATACGTATTCCGCCAGAATGACGCGCGAACACAACGATTCCAACGTGCTCGCGCTCGGCGCGCGAATCATCGGCCCGGGGCTTGCGCAGGAGATCGTCCGGGTTTGGGTCGAGACGGCGTTTTCGGGGCAGGAGCGTCATTGCGCGAGAGTGGATAAAATCCGGAAGCTGGAGCAACGCTACATGCGACCTTCGTCCTGAAAGCGGGTGGTCGTCGTGACCGAAACGCAGGATACGCATTCGGTCGCGCCTGAACGGATCGCCCACGCGGTCGAGACAGTCGTTCGCGAGCTGGCGGACGCCGGTCGATTGAAAGCGGGACAGTGGCTCGTCGTCGGCGCCAGCACGAGCGAAGTGGCCGGCGAACGGATCGGCACGGCAAGCAGCGAGACGATCGCCGCGGCGATCTGGGAGGGCGTGGAACGGGCGAGGCGCGCGATCGGTTTTGTTCCGGTGTTTCAATGCTGCGAACATTTAAACCGCGCGCTGGTCGTCGACCGTAATGAAGCCGAACGCGCCGGGCTGACGGAAGTATCCGCCGTGCCGGTGCCGAAAGCCGGCGGCGCCCTTGCCGCCTGCGCGTACCGGCGTTTGCGCGAGCCGTGTCTCGTCGAATCGGTGCGGGCGCACGCCGGTCTCGACATCGGCGAGACGCTGATCGGCATGCATTTACGGCCGGTGGTCGTACCTTTCCGACCTTCCATACGTTGGATCGGCGGCGCTAGGGTGACGATGGCGTACACGCGGCCGAAGCTGATCGGCGGCGCACGGGCGGTGTACGAGTTGGACGGCGAGCGGAATCCAAAGTAAAGGAGCGAAGCTCGAGATGGGGATTTTGGCGAGACAGGATCCCGACGTTGCGCGGGCGATGGAGCTTGAACTCGCGCGGCAGCGGGACAAGCTTGAATTGATCGCGTCGGAAAACCTCGTCAGCATCGCCGTGCTCGAGGCGATGGGATCGGTTCTGACGAACAAGTATGCGGAGGGGTATCCAGGCCGCCGGTATTACGGCGGGTGCGAGCATGTTGACGTCGTGGAATCGCTGGCGCGCGACCGGGCGAAACAGTTGTTCGGCGCCGAGCACGCGAACGTGCAGCCGCATTCCGGCGCCCAGGCGAACATGGCGGTTTACCTTGCGGCGCTTCAGCCCGGCGATACGGTACTCGGCATGAACCTCGCGCACGGCGGCCATTTGACGCACGGCAGTCCGGTCAATTCGTCCGGTCTGTTGTACCGGTTCGTCGCTTACGGCGTGCGAGAAGACGACGGACGCATCGATTACGACGAAGTGCGCAAGCTGGCGTTTAAGCACCGTCCGCGGTTGATCGTCGCTGGCGCCAGCGCCTATCCGCGCATCATCGATTTCGAGGCGTTCGGCCGCATCGCCCAGGACGTGGGCGCGCTCTTGATGGTCGACATGGCGCATATCGCCGGTCTCGTCGCCGCAGGGCTTCATCCGAATCCGGTGCCGCACGCGCATTTCGTCACGACGACGACGCACAAAACGCTGCGCGGCCCGCGCGGCGGGCTGATCCTTTGCCGCAAAGCGTGGGCGCAGGCGATCGACAAGGCCGTGTTTCCCGGCGTGCAGGGCGGGCCGCTCATGCACGTGATCGCCGCCAAGGCGGTGGCGCTCGGCGAAGCGCTTCGGCCGGAATTCAACGAATACGCGCGCCAGATCGTGCGGAACGCCAAAGCGTTGGCGGAGGCGCTGGTGGAAGAGGGCTTTCGGCTCGTATCCGGCGGCACGGACAACCATTTGATGCTGGTCGATCTGCGGAACATCGGGATGACGGGCAAAGAAGCCGAAAGCCTTCTGGACGAAGTCGGTATAACTGTCAACAAAAACGCGATTCCGTTCGACCCGACAAGTCCGCAGGTGACGAGCGGCATCCGCATCGGAACTCCGGCGGTGACGTCGCGCGGGATGAAGGAAGAAGCGATGCGCACGATCGCCAGGGCGATCGCGCTGACGCTGAAGCGTCCGGAAGGCGACCGGTCGCTGGAAGAAGCGCGCCGGCTCGTCCGGGAACTGACCGAAGCGTATCCGCTGTATCCGGAGCTGTCGTATTGCCGGACGTAATCCGTTCGGGCCGTCCGGCGTATTCCGCCGGGCGCCGACTGTCGGGAGGAGCGTGGGCGGCATGAGGCGCATCCGCGTCATGACCGTGTTCGGCACGAGGCCGGAGGCCATCAAGATGGCGCCGCTCGTGCTGGAGTTGAACCGGCACGCCGACGAAATCGAGACGCTCGTCTGCGTCACGGCCCAACACCGGGAAATGCTGGACCAGGTCCTCGAGACGTTCGGCATTCGTCCCGATTTCGATCTCGACGTGATGAAGGAACGTCAGTCGCTGGAAGACGTCTCGGTGCGGGTCATCGAGGGGCTCGCGCCGGTGTTGCGGCGAGCGTCTCCCGATCTGGTGCTCGTGCACGGCGACACATTGACGACGTTCCTCGCCGCTTTCGCGGCGTTTCTGCAGCAAATCCGCGTCGGCCACGTCGAGGCTGGCCTGCGCACGTGGAACAAATGGGCTCCCTTCCCGGAGGAAATGAACCGACAGCTGACCGGTGTTCTGGCGGACTTGCATTTCGCGCCGACCGCCTGGTCCGCGGGCAACCTCCTCAGGGAAAACAAGCCGGCCGACCGCGTATTCGTCACAGGCAACACGGTAACCGACGTCATGAAATACGTCGTCCGGCGAGATTACCGACATCCGATTCTGGAATGGGCTTCCGGAAAGCGGCTCGTGTTGATGACCGCTCATCGCCGGGAGTCTCAGGGGGAACCGCACAGGCGGGTGTTTCGCGCCGTCCGGCGGCTGGCCGACGCGTTCGAGGACGTCGCCGTCGTCTATCCGGTACATCCGAGTCCGGCGGTGCGGGAGCCGGCCTACGAACTTCTGAGCGGACACCCGCGCATTTTGTTGACCGATCCGCTGGATGTTACGGATTTATACAACTTTTATCCTCACACGCACTTGATTTTGACGGATTCCGGCGGACTACAGGAAGAGGCGCCGTCGTTCGGGATTCCGGTGCTCGTGCTGCGCGAGACTACGGAGCGGCCGGAAGGCGTCGAGGCGGGTTGCCTCGAGCTGGTCGGCACGGACGAACAGCGCGTATTCGACCGGGCTCGCGCGTTGCTGGAAAATCCCGCGGAATACGCGAGAATGAGCCGGGTCGCCAATCCGTTCGGCGACGGGCGCGCTTCGGAACGGATCGTGCAGGCGATTCTGTACGTGTTCCACCGCAGAGACAACCCTCCGGAACCGTTCCGCCCGGCCTCCTCCTTCGGCGCGACGGAAACGAAAGCAGACAGTTCCGCTGTACGGTCGATTGACAAAGACGAAACCGCTTCGCTACAATAGTGAAGGGTTGCCGGGAGGGACAGGCGATGCCGAAGAAGCGGCCGGGGGACAGTCCCTGGAAGGTGGTCGCGATTGCAGGCGCTGTCGGGGTCGACTTGGCCGTCTGGATGGCGGCCGGGTATTGGGCCGGGAGCTGGGCGGTCGACTGCGGCGGACATCCGGTCTGGATCGTCGTCGGGATAATGGCTGGCTTTATGGTCGGCGTCGCGACGGTCGTCCTCCTGTTGCTCCGCCTGTCGAGGGACTCGCATGGATGAGTTCAAACGCCACATCGGACGACTGTCGTCGGTCATGTGCTTTTTTTTGTGCCTGAGCCTTGTCGCGGCCGTTGAGCCGGCATGGCGCGCCTACGCGCTCGGCGCGGCGCTCGGAATGGCGGCAGGGTGGCTGAATGCCCTTCACTTGGCTTGGAGAATCCGACGATTGGCGTACGGGTGCGAATCTGCCCGAAAAACGCGACTTCTCGGGTTCACCGCGCGGGCGTCGACGGCGCTTCTGGCCGTCGTGCTGGCTGTGCGTGCCGGACCGGAACGTGTTTCGCTCGTTGCGACGATCGTCGGGTTGGTCGTGGTGCCGATTCTGTCGTTTGTGCTTGGGGCGGTCGGTCATGCGGGTAAACCGACGGCGGACCTGCATTCCCGGGCGCAGGCGGATGAGGCGGCCGACGGCGGGAAAACCGGTCGCGTCTCGGAAAGGGGTGAAGATCGCCATGCATGAATCGTTCGGCATCGATGTCGCGGGACTGCGCATCGATCTGGCCGCCCTCTGGATGATCACCGTTTCGATGATCATCGTGCTCGCCCTCGCGTTGGCGGCGACACGACGACTGTCGGTGGAGAATCCCGGCAAACTGCAAAACCTGCTGGAATGGGTCGCCGAGTTCGTCCACAAGCTGATCGGCAGCACGATGGACATGAACAAGGGTAAACGTTTTTTGGCGCTCGGCATGACGTTGATCATTTTCATTTTCGTATCCAACATGCTGGGCCTGCCGTTTTACGTAACGGCCGAAGTGAAAGAGCCGGTATCGTTTTTCGGATATCCGGTCGTGACGCAGGAAGCGCTGGAGAAGGCGCACGAAGCCCATAAACATATCGAGTTGTCGTTCTGGAAGTCGCCGACGGCCGACGTGTCCGTAACAATGGGGTTAGCGTTAACGGTGATCGTGCTTGCGCACGCCCTCGGGCTCAGGTACAACACGCGGCATTATTTGCGGCATTACTTCGAGCCCAACCTGCTGTTTTTCCCCTTGAATGTTGTCAAAGAATTATCCAAATTGCTCACGCTCGGCCTTCGTCTTTTCGGCAACATTTACGCCGGCGAGGTGCTGATCGCCGTCATCTTGATGGCAGGCGTGGCCGGGATCGTACCGCTGATCATCTGGCAAGGCTTCAGCATTTTCGTTGGCGCCATCCAAGCATTTGTTTTCACCATGTTGACCATGGTGTACATTTCGCAATGTATCGAACATCATCATGAATAAACATTAATGCGTAATAACGCAAAGGAGGACCAGTCTATGGAGTATATTGCCGCAGCAATCGCGATCGGGTTGGCAGCGCTCGGGGCCGGTATCGGCAACGGTTTGATCGTCAGTCGAACGGTCGAGGGCATTTCCAGGCAGCCTGAATTGAGAGGCCCGCTGCAGACGACGATGTTTATCGGTGTCGGTCTTGTCGAGGCTATTCCGATCATCGCTGTCGTGTTTGCGTTGCTCTTTACATTTGTAGTCTGACATAGCGGCAGACGAAGCGGAAGCGATGTTGAAAGATCGGCGCGGGGGCGACAGCCGGAGCCTCCACGCCGTCCTTTTGCCGTTATCCGGACGGCTTGAGGCGCCGGCTTCGCACGACAGAGGGGGATGCCATTGTGCAGTTCAACCTTTTGACGTTTCTGTACGCCATCGTATCGTTCGGTATTTTGTACTGGTTGCTCAGCAAGTACGCGTTCGGCCCGCTGTTTTCGGTCATGGAAAAACGCCGACAGCTCGTCGTCGGCGAGCTGCAGGCCGCCGAGCGGAACCGCAGGGAGGCGGAAGCGCTGCTGGAAGAGCAGAAAAGAGAGCTCGAAAACGCGCGCCGCGAAGCGTACGAAATCATCGAGCAGGCGCGTGCGACGAGTACGCGTCAAGCGGAAGAAATCGTGCGCCGGGCCGAAGAGGAGGCTAGACGGCGAGCCGAAGAAGCGCTGAAAGAGATCGAGCGAGAAAAGCAGAAGGCAGTCGCGCAGCTGAAAAGCCAAGTGGCGGCGCTGTCCGTCCTGATCGCCTCCAAAATCATCGAAAAGCAGATCGACGAAAAATCGCAGGCCGAGCTGGTCGATCATTATCTCCGGGAAGTAGGGGAACGCGGATGAAACGGGACGCCGCGGTGGCCAGACGGTACGCGCGGGCGTTGTTCGAGATCGCCCGCGAGCGGGGCGCGGTCGAACGGTACGGCGAGCAGCTGCGGGCGATTGCCGGCGCATTAACGGCCGACGCCGATTTGTATCGCCTACTCCGACATCCCGGTATCGCCGTCGAAACGAGGCTGCGCTGGGTGGACGGAGCGTGGGCCGGCCGCGTGGACGAGCCGGTGCTGCGCTTGTTCAAATTCATGATCCGGCGCCGCCGCGAGGATGCCTGGATCGCTGTCGCCGGCGAATACGGCAGGCTGGAGGACGAGGCGCTGGGCCGCGTCAGAGCGCGAGTCCGGACGGCGTTTCCGCTTTCGGAGGCGGAGCTGTCCGCCCTCGCGTCGGCCTTCGAGCGCAAGATCGGCAAAAAAGTGTTGCCCGAGCAGGAAGTCGACCGCGGACTGATCGGCGGCCTGCAGGTCAGAATCGGCGACCGGCTGTACGACGGAAGCGTGCGCGGAAAGCTGGAGCGGCTGAAACGTTCGCTGGAACGTCAGGCGACTGGCGTCGAACAAGGATAGGGGTGAGGGCGTTTGAGCATTCGGCCTGAGGAGATCAGCGCGCTGATCCGCCGGCAGATCGAGGAATTCGAGGCGGATCTTCAAGTATACGACGTCGGCACGGTCATCCAAGTCGGCGACGGCATCGCCCGCGCGCACGGCCTGGAGAACTGCATGGCCGGGGAGTTGCTCGAATTTTCGAACGGCGTCATGGGTATGGCGCTCAATCTGGAAGAAAACAACGTCGGGATCGTCATTCTTGGGCCATACCAGGACATCCGCGAAGGCGACCAGGTGCGCAGGACGGGGCGGATCATGGAAGTTCCCGTCGGCGAAGAGCTGATCGGGCGCGTCGTCAATCCGCTCGGCCAGCCGCTCGACGGCAAGGGGCCGATCCGGACGACGAAGACGCGGCCGGTCGAATCGCCGGCGCCGAGCGTCATGGACCGCCGATCGGTGCACGAGCCGTTGCAGACGGGCATCAAGGCGATCGACGCGATGATTCCGATCGGCCGCGGCCAGCGGGAACTGATCATCGGCGACCGGCAGACCGGCAAAACGACGATCGCCATCGACGCGATCATCAACCAAAAAGACAGCGGCGTCATCTGCATTTACGTCGCCATCGGCCAGAAGCAGTCGACCGTGGCGTCGGTCGTCGAGACGCTGCGGCGCTACGGCGCGATGGACTATACGATCGTCGTCACGGCGAGCGCCTCGGAACCCGCACCGCTGCTGTATTTGGCACCTTACGCCGGGTGCGCGATGGGCGAATATTTCATGTACAACGGCAAACACGTGCTTATCGTCTACGACGACCTGTCGAAACAAGCGGCCGCTTATCGCGAAATGTCGCTGCTCTTGCGCCGCCCGCCGGGCCGCGAGGCGTATCCGGGCGATGTCTTTTACCTGCACTCCCGCCTGCTTGAGCGCGCTGCCAAACTGAACGACGAACTCGGCGGCGGTTCGCTGACCGCGCTGCCTTTTATCGAGACGCAGGCGGGCGACGTATCCGCCTACATTCCGACGAATGTCATTTCGATTACGGACGGGCAAATTTTTCTGGAATCCGACTTGTTCTACGCGGGCCAACGCCCGGCGATCAACGTCGGCATTTCGGTGTCGCGCGTCGGCGGCGCGGCACAGATCAAGGCGATGAAGAAAGTCGCCGGATCGCTCCGCCTCGATCTGGCGCAGTATCGCGAGCTGGCGGCGTTCGCGCAGTTCGGTTCCGATCTTGACAAGGCGACGCAGGCTCGGCTCAACCGCGGCGCCCGGACGATGGAAATCCTGAAGCAGGGCGTTCATCAGCCGATGCCGGTCGAAAAACAGGTCGTGTCGATTTTTACGGCGGTGCGCGGGTTTCTGGACGACATTCCGGTGCAGGACGTGTTGCGGTTCGAAAAAGAGTTTCTCGCGTTCGTCGACGCGAATCACCCGGAAATTTTCCAATCGATCCGCGACACGAAAGACCTGACGCCGGAAAACGAACAAGCGCTCATCGCCGCCATCGAGAAGTTCAAGAAAACGTTCGCCACATCCGCGTGACGGCCGCCTTGCCGGGGCGCTCCGGCGCGGCCGTCGGCCGAAACGGGTGATGTTATGGCCAAGGGTTTACGGGAACTCCGGCGCAAGATCAAAAGCGTGCAAAGCACGCGGCAAATCACGAAAGCGATGGAAATGGTCGCGGCGTCTAAATTGCGCAAAGCGCAGGAAAGCGCGCTGGCCGCGCGCCCCTACGCGGAGAAAATCCGCGAGGTGATCGCCAATGTGGCCGGCGCGACGAAAGGCTATCGCCATCCGATGCTGGAGTCGCGGCCCGTGCGGCGGACCGGGTATCTTGTCATTACGTCCGACCGCGGTCTGGCCGGGGGTTACAACGCCAACCTGCTGCGCTCGGTATTGCAGACGCTGCGGCAGAAACATGCGTCGCCTGACGAATATGCGATTTTCGTCATCGGGCGAAAGGGGCGCGACTTTTTCCGGCGCCGAGGCATTCCGGTCCTCGAAGAGGTGACCGGCCTGTCCGATTCGCCTGCGTTCGCCGACATCAAGCGGATTGCGTCCGCCGCGGTGCGCGCTTTCGAACAAGGCGTCTGCGACGAACTCTACCTCGCGTACAACCGCTTCGTTAATGCGATGACGCAGGTGCCGACGATTCGACGCCTTTTGCCGCTTGAGCGCGTGGAATCCGCATCTCCGGCCGCGGTTTACGAATACGAGCCGTCCGCGGAAGAAGTGTTGTCGGTGCTGTTGCCGCGGTACGCCGAGGCGCTCGTTTACAGCGCGCTGCTCGAAGCGAAAGCCAGCGAGTTCGGCGCGCGCATGACGGCGATGGGCGCTGCGACGAAAAACGCGACAAAGATGATCCATTCGCTGACGCTGATGTACAACCGCGCCCGTCAGGCCGCGATCACGCAGGAAATCAACGAAATCGTCGCAGGCGCGAACGCGCAGCAATGAACGTTCCTGCGGACGACAGGAGGGGAATCCATGAAGAAGGGACGCGTCGTGGCCGTCATGGGGCCGGTCGTCGACATCCGGTTCGAAGACGGCCAGTTGCCGGAAATTTTAAATGCGATCCGCATTGAAAAAAAGGCGGAGAAACCCGGTGAACGTGACATCCGGCTGACCGTCGAGGCGGCGGTCCATCTCGGCGACAATGTCGTGCGGTGCGTAGCGATGGCGTCGACCGACGGGCTCGTCCGCGGCATGGAAGCCGTCGACACCGGCGCGCCGATCACGGTGCCGGTCGGCCCAGCGACGCTCGGGCGCGTGTTCAATGTGCTCGGCGAACCGATCGACAACAATCCGGAAGTCGACCGATCGATCACGAGCCCGATCCACAAGCCGGCGCCCGAGTTTACGTCGCTGTCGACGCAGGCGGAAATGCTGGAGACCGGCATCAAAGTCATCGATCTGCTCGCGCCGTACGCCAAAGGCGGCAAGATCGGCTTGTTCGGCGGCGCTGGTGTCGGTAAGACGGTCATGATCCAGGAGCTGATCAACAACATCGCCCAGGAGCACGGCGGCTATTCCGTGTTCGCCGGCGTCGGCGAGCGGACGCGTGAAGGGAACGACCTGTACCATGAAATGAAGGCGGCCGGCGTCATCGATAAGACGGCGATGGTGTTCGGCCAGATGAACGAACCGCCGGGCGCTCGTCTGCGCGTCGCCTTGACCGGACTGACGATGGCGGAATATTTCCGCGACGTCGAAGGGCGCGACGTCCTTCTGTTCATCGACAACATTTTCCGGTTTACTCAAGCGGGGTCCGAAGTATCCGCGTTGCTCGGCCGCATGCCGTCGGCGGTGGGCTATCAGCCGACACTTGCTACGGAAATGGGTCAGTTGCAAGAGCGGATCACGTCGACGCGCAAAGGTTCGATTACGTCCATCCAGGCGATCTACGTGCCGGCGGACGACTACACCGACCCGGCGCCGGCGACGGCGTTCGCGCATCTCGACGCGACGACGAACCTCGAGCGCCGCATCGCCGACCTCGGCATTTATCCGGCTGTCGACCCGCTGGCGTCGACGTCGCGCATCTTGACGCCGGAAGTCGTCGGCGAGGAACATTATAACGTCGCGCAGGGCGTCAAACGGATCTTGCAGCGTTACCGCGAATTGCTCGACATTATCGCGATTCTGGGCATGGATGAGCTCTCGGAGGAAGACAAGCTGATCGTCCATCGCGCGCGGCGCATCCAGCAATTTTTGTCGCAACCGTTCCATGTCGCCGAAGCGTTCACCGGTCAACCGGGCAAATACGTGCCCGTCAAAGAAACCGTGCGCAGCTTCAAAGAGATTCTCGAAGGCAAGCACGACGACCTGCCGGAAGAGGCGTTCCGGTTCGTCGGCACGATCGACGAGGCCGTCGAGAAGGCGAAACGGCTGGCGTCATGACGCCGCTGGCCGTCCGACCGCAGAACGGGGGATAGGCCGATGAAAACGTTTTTGCTTGAAATCGTTACGCCGGAACGGGTTGTGTTTTCCGAACAGGTCGAAATGATCGTCGCGGAGGGGGCCGAGGGCCAGCTCGGCGTTCTGGCCAACCACGTTCCGCTCGTGACGCCGCTTAAAATCGCCCCGCTCAAAATTCGGAAAAACGGCAAGGCGTCGTATTTGGCGGTCAACGGCGGCTTTCTCGAAGTGCGCAAAAACAAGGCGGTCGTGCTCGCCGAAAGCGCGGAATGGCCGGAAGAAATCGACGTCGAGCGTGCGATGGCCGCTAAAGCGCGCGCCGAACAAAGGTTGAAGTCGGGGCGCCGCGACGAATTCGACTACCGTCGCGCGGAACTGGCGCTTCAACGCGCCCTCAACCGGCTCCAGGTGGCGCGCATGCGCGGCGAAAACCAGGGGGAACCGTGAAAAAGCATCGCTTTTTCACGGTTATTTTCTTTTGCGCGTCGCTTCCGCATTTGTTAAGATAATGGGTAGCGGCGTCATTTATCAAGAAACATTACCGAATTCATAAGCACCGTTTGTGAAAGAAATCCGCGTGCCGCGGCCATGCTGGGAAGGGGGATGACGACATGCCGCTAGCCGATGCCGGTTCGTACGCCGACCGGTATGCGCTCGTCGCCGTGTTCGTCGCATTGGGCGTCCTTTTGCCCGTAGCCGCACTCACGGTCGGACGCCTGCTTCGGCCGCACCGGCCGGTGCGGGAGAAGCTGACGACGTACGAAAGCGGCAACGAGCCGCTCCAGCCGGAAAGCCGGGTGCGCTTCAACGTGCGCTATTACGTGTTTGCGCTTATGTTCGTCGTGTTTGACGTCGAAACAGCGTTTATGTATCCGTGGGCAGTCGCTTACGGCCGGCTGGGGCTGTTCGCCGTGATCGAAATGTTCGTTTTCGTGGTGCTGCTTGTGATCGGTTTCGCGTACGCCTGGAAAAAGAAGGTGTTAACATGGACTTCGATCTAGAATCGATCCGGCCGGAGGAACGCCGGGAACTTGAGCGCACCGTCTTTTTCGCGACGCTGGAGCAGATCAAGGCATGGGCGCGCAGCAATTCGCTCTGGCCGCTGACGTTCGGGCTGGCGTGCTGCGCGATCGAGATGATGGGCACCGGCGCGTCTCATTACGACCTCGACCGGTTCGGCGTCATGTTCCGCGCATCGCCGAGACAGGCCGACGTCATGATCGTCGCCGGCACGGTGACGAAAAAGATGGCGCCGCTTTTGCGACGGCTGTACGACCAGATGCCGGAGCCGAAATGGGTGATCGCGATGGGCTCGTGCGCGACGGCCGGCGGTCCTTACGTCAAATCGTATTCAGTCGTCAAAGGAGTCGACCAGATCGTGCCCGTCGACGTCTATATTCCCGGTTGCCCGCCGAACCCGGCTGCTCTGATCTACGGCATCAACAAGCTGCAGGAGAAGATCCGGCGTGAGGCCAAAACCGGCAAGCAGGTGACGAGCGCATGACGGAGGATCGGAAGGGCGAGGGCGTCGAAGTTTCTTCGGAACCGGAACAAGCGCCTTCGCCGGAGCGGGCGAAGGCGGAAGCGTTGACGGAATGGATCCGCCTGGCGGTCGGTGAAGATGCGATCGAAGAGTCGTACGTCAACGAAAAAGACGGCAACAGGATTTGCCTCGTCGTCCGCGCGGATCATTGGCCTAACGTCGCGCGGTTGTTGAAAGAGAAAGAACGATTCGACTATTTGCGCAGTCTGGCCGGCGTCGATTTTGAGACGCATATGGAAGTCGTCTACCATTTGACGTCGCTGGAAACGCGCGAGAACGTCTGCGTCAAAGTGCGGACGTCCCGTGAGTCGCCGTCGATCCCCTCCGTTGCCAGCGTGTGGGCGACGGCGGACTGGCACGAGCGGGAAGCGTACGACCTGTTCGGCATCCGGTTTCCCGGACACCCCGACTTGCGGAGAATTCTGCTGCCGGACGACTGGGTCGGGCACCCGCTGCGGAAAGATTACGAGCCGCACGATCCGGAGGTATGACCGATGGTCCGAACGGAAGAGCTGCTGTTGAACGTGGGGCCGCAGCATCCGAGCACGCACGGGGTATTCCGCTGCATCATCAAGCTGGACGGCGAAATCATTACGGAAGCGACGCCGGTCATCGGATATTTACACCGCGGAACCGAAAAATTGGCGGAAAATTTGAATTATACGCAGATCATCCCGTACACCGACCGGCTGGACTACGTCTCCGCGATGACGAACAATTACGTATACGTCCACACGGTCGAAAAACTGCTCGGCGTCGAAATACCGGAACGTGCGGAGTATTTACGGCTGATCGTGATGGAGCTGCAGCGGATTGCCAGCCACCTCGTCTGGTGGGGAACGTATTTGCTCGATCTCGGGGCGATGAGCCCGTTTTTGTATGCGTTCCGCGAACGGGAAATGATCATCGACCTGTTCAACGAATTGTGCGGAGCCCGGCTCACGTACAGCTACATGCGGGTTGGCGGCGTGAAATGGGACGCTCCGCCGGGGTGGATCGAGAAGGTGCGCGATTTTATTCCCTACATGCGGAAGCGGCTGGAGGAATACGACGCCCTGGTAACCGGCAACGAAATTTTTATCAACCGGCTCAAAGGCGTCGGCGCCTACGATGCGAAGACGGCGATCGAATACGGCTTAAGCGGCCCGAACCTTCGCTGCACGGGCGTCAAGTGGGATTTGCGCAAGGACCAGCCGTACTCGATCTACGACCGGTTCGAGTTCGACGTGCCGGTCGGACAAAACGGCGACTGCTACGATCGATACAGGGTGCGCCTGGCGGAAATTCGCGAGTCGCTGCGCATTTTGGAACAGGCGGTCGCAAGTTTTCCGTCCGGGGGCGACATTATGGGCAAGGTACCGCGGGTATTGCGCGTACCGGAAGGCGAGGCGTACGGAGCGATCGAATCGCCCCGCGGCGAAATCGGTTGCTATATCATATCAAAAGGAAAAGATAAGCCGTTTCGGCTGAAATTCCGGCGTCCGTCGTTCGTCAATCTACAGATTTTGCCCAAGCTGCTCGTCGGGCAGCCCGTCGCCAACCTGATCGCGATTTTGGGCGGTATCGACATCGTGCTCGGGGAGGTCGACGGATGATGGGCGGATATGCGGCGGCGATCGGAACCGGGGTGCTGATGCTGGTTCTTGTGCTCGGTTTCGTCACCTACGCGATTTATTTCGAGCGCAAAGTGATCGGCTGGATGCAGGCAAGAGTCGGCCCGAACCGCGTCGGGCCGTTCGGACTGCTGCAGACGGTGGCGGACGTGCTGAAGTTGCTGCTGAAGGAAGACACGGTGCCGGAACGCGCCGATCGCGGTCTGTTCAGGCTTGCTCCGGTGCTGGCGTTCGTGCCGGCGTTCGCTTCGATCGCGGTGTTGCCGTTTTCGGAACGGCTCGGCCTGGCCGACCTCGACGTCGGGTTTCTGTATTACGCCGCGCTGTCCAGCCTGACGACGATCGCGATCGTCATCGGCGGCTGGGCGTCGAACAACAAATATTCCTTGATCGGCGGCATGCGTTCGGCGGCGCAGATGATCAGTTACGAAATTCCGCTCGTGCTGTCGGTCGTCGGCGTCGTGTTGTTGAGCGGCAGCCTCAATTTGCGGACGATCGTCGAGGCGCAGGCCGGCTGGTTTTGGAATTGGAATATTTTTCCACAGATTTTAGGGTTCGCAATTTTTCTCGTCGCGGCGATTTCGGAGTTGAACCGGACGCCGTTTGACCTGCCGGAAGCGGAGTCCGAGCTCGTTGCGGGTTATCATGTGGAGTACAGCGGTTTTCGATTCGCCTTTTTCATGCTGGCGGAGTACGTCTACGTGTTCGCGATCGCCGCGTTGACGACGGTGCTGTTTCTCGGCGGTTGGCATCCGCCGTTTCCGGTGTTGGCTTTCGTGCCGGGCATCGTCTGGTTTACGCTGAAAGCGGCGGCGGTCGTGTTCTTCCTGTTCTGGTTGAGGGCGACGTTGCCGCGAGTCCGTTCGGACCAGCTGATGGAGATCGGCTGGAAGGTGTTGTTGCCGCTCGCGCTCGCCAACGTCTTTTTGACCGCGTTCGCCATGGAGATCCGCAAAGCGGTCTGGGGGTGACGGCCCGAGGCCGCGGGGGAGGGATGAAGCGATGAAAGGGATCGTCAAAGGTCTCGGCGTGACGCTGCGGGGAATCGCCGGCAAAAAAGTGACGTACCGATATCCGGATGCACCGATCCGTATGCCGGACCGGTTTCGCGGCATTCAGCACGTCATTCCCGAAAAATGTATCGTCTGTTTCCAATGTCAGCGTATTTGCCCGACCGAGTGCATCACGTTGACCGGTAAGCCGAATCCGGACCCGGAAAAAAAGGGCAAGGTACTCGACACGTTCGATATCAATTTCGAGCTGTGCATTTTATGCGACCTGTGCACGGAAGTTTGCCCGACGGAGGCGATCGTGATGACCGGCAATTTCGAACTGGCGGCCTACAGCCGCGACGAATTGTTCAAGGATTTGCGCTGGCTGCACGACAACGACACAAACGTCCGCCAGGAAAATCACCCGGCGGGCGCGGCGCCGCGCGGGGGGGCGGCGAAGGGATGATCGATGCTGCGGCCGCGGTCTTTTTCCTTCTGTCGCTGGGCGTCATTGCGGGCGCCGTTTATTTCGTCGGGCTGGACAGGGTCGTCCACGCGACGCTTGCCGCCGCGTTTTCGTTCGTGGCGCTGGCGGGCCTTTACGTCATGCTGGGCGCGGAATTTCTCGCGTTCGTCCAAGTGCTCGTCTACGCCGGGGCGGTGACGATTCTGATGATTTTCGGCATCATGATGACGCGCCACGGCGACGAGAGCGAACGACCGTCTCCGGCCGGACGGCGCGTCGCGGCGTTCATCGGATCGGCGCTTTTGTTCGGCGCGCTGTTTTGGGCCATTCGCGCCGCGGATTTCGGGTTGACGACGACGCCCGAGCCGCAAGACAACGTGCGCCGGATCGGCGAGTCGTTTTTGACGGATTACGTCGTCGCATTCGAGCTGTTGTCGGTGCTTTTGACGGCGGCCTTCATCGGCGCGGTGGCGATCGCGAAGCGGGAGGAGGAGCATAAATGACGGCGACGTCTCCGTATCTGACGCTGGCCGCTGTTCTGTTCTGCATCGGCTTGTACGGCGCGCTGACGAAGCGGAGCGCGGTCATGGTGCTGTTGTCGATCGAGCTGATGCTGAACGCTGTGAACCTGAATCTGGTGGCGTTTTCCGCCGGGGGCTGGCTGCCGTCGCTGGCCGGGCAGACGTTCGCGCTGTTCAACATCGCCGTCGCGGCCGCGGAGGCGGCCGTCGGCATCGCGATTCTGATCGCGTTTTTCCGGTCGCGCGGATCTTCTGAGATTACCGACATGACGACGGTCGGAGGCGGCCGTCGGCGCGGCCGGGCGCAGTGACTCGGGAAGGGAAAGGGCGGACATCATGTCGACGGTAACGCAGTGGGCATGGCTTATACCGGTGTTTCCGCTGGCGGCGTTTCTTGTGCTGATCGCGCTCGGACGGGCGTCGGCGCGGACGGCCGTTTTCGTTTCGACGGCCGCCGGAGCCGCGTCGTTTGCGCTCGCCGTCGCGGTGGCGGCGGAATATGTGCGCGGTGCGGAAGATTATACATACGAAGGGCCGGTCTGGCTCCGGCTCGGGGATACCGCGCTTCGGCTCGGATTCGAGTTGAACCGGCTAAACGCGCTGATGATCGTCGTCGTGGCGACGGTCAGCCTGCTCGTCCTCGTCTATTCGGCCGGTTACATGCGCGGCGACCCGCGCATCGGCGTCTATTACGCGTACGTTTCGCTGTTTTCCGCGTCGATGTTCGGGCTCGTCATGTCGGCTCATCTCGTCCAGCTTTACGTGTTCTGGGAGCTGGTCGGGCTCGGGTCGTTTCTGCTGATCGGGTTCTGGTATGCGAAGCCGGAAGCGAAAGCGGCGGCAAAGAAGGCGTTCGTCATGACGCGCATCGGCGACGCAGGGCTGCTTGCGGCAATTTTGCTCCTGTTCTGGAACATGCCGGATCACGCGCTCGACTTTACGTCGCTGCACAACGCGTTCGCCGACGGGCGGTCGCCGGTGAGCGAACCGATGACGACGCTGATCGCGCTGCTTGTTTTTCTCGGCGCGGTCGGCAAGTCGGCGCAGCTGCCGCTGCATACGTGGCTTCCGGACGCGATGGAAGGTCCGACGCCGATCAGCGCGCTCATCCACGCGGCGACGATGGTGGCGGCCGGCGTTTATCTGGTGGCGAGGATGTACGACCTATTTCTGGCGTCGCCGGAGGCGATGGCCATCGTTGCGTATATCGGCGCGGTGACCGCGCTGATGGCGGCGACGGTCGGCGCGGTGCTGACGGACATCAAGCGCGTGCTGGCGTTTTCGACGGTCAGCCAGCTGGGGTACATGATGATGGCGCTCGGCGCGGGTGCATATGCGGCAGGTGTCTTTCATCTGTTTACGCACGCGTTTTTCAAGGCGCTCCTGTTTTTGGCGGCCGGCAGCGTCATTCATGCGGTGCATACGCAGGATATTCGGGAAATGGGTGGATTGGCCGCGAGGATGAGGACGACGGCGGCGACGTTCGCGATCGGTGCGCTCGCGCTGGCCGGCGTTTTTCCGCTGTCCGGGTTTTGGTCGAAAGACGCGATTTTGGCGTCGGTGCTGGAAAAAGACGTTCTTCTGTTTGCGATCGGCGTCACCGGTTCGTTCGTGACGGCGTTTTACATGGCACGGCTGTTTTTCCTGACGTTTTACGGCCCTCGTTTCGAAGGCGGCGGAAAGCGGGAACCGGCCGAGTCGCCGGCAGTCATGACGGTGCCGCTTGTCGCGCTTGCAGTGCTGTCGGCCGTCGCCGGGTTCATCGAATGGCCAACGGGATGGTTCGATGAATGGCTCGGGCGACCGAAAGGTCATGAAAGCGCCGGCTGGCCGGTGATGATGTTGACGACTGCCGTTGCTTTGGCGGGGATTGCGGCCGGATGGGCACTGTACGGTTCTCGGCGGGCGCCGCGGCGGGGGCCTGTCGGAAGAACGTCGGCATTGTACCGGCTGCTGGAACGCAAGTATGCGTTCGACGAGATCTACGAAGCGACGGTCGTGCGGCCGGTGCGGACCCTCGCCGGGTGGCTTGCGGTGCTGGACGAGCGGACGGTCGACGGAGCGGTTCGCGCCGTTGCCGCGGCAACCGTTGCGTTCGGCCGTTTTACCGGTCGGCTTCAGAACGGGCAAGTCCAGACATACGGCGTCGCCGTGCTGATCGGACTCGTCGCGCTGATCGCTGTCGCGGCGGGGAGGGGGATCTGGTCATGACATGGCTGCTTTTGTCGCCGGCGCTCGGACTGGCGGCGCTGGCGCTCGTTCCGTCGGAATCCGGCGGACGCGTCCGCCTCGTCGGGACGCTCGGGACGTTGCCGCCGCTTGCGCTAGCCGTTTGGTATTACGTCGCCGGCGTTCCCCGCGAGACGGAGACGGCGACGTGGTTTCGGATGCCGCTCGGCGGCGGTCCGACGCTCGAGCTGACGTACCGGCTCGGATGGGACGGCATAACCGCCGCGCTTGTCCTGCTGACAGCGATCGTCTCGACTGCCGCGGCTTTGGCGGGATGGAACGTCAAGAAACGGCGGAAGACGTTTTATGCGCTGTTGCTCACGCTGGAAATCGGCCTGCTCGGCGCTTTCGTCGCGCGGGATTTGGCGCTGTTTTTCCTGTTCTTCGAGCTGGCGCTCGTGCCGACGTTTTTCCTGATCGGCATCTGGGGACGCCGGGAGCGGGAACGCGCGGCCAACCGGTTTTTGATTTACAACGGGCTCGGATCTGCACTCATGTTGATCGCGTTCGGCCTCGTTGCGGCGGTCGCGGCGGGAAACGCCGGCGCAGCCGTCGTAACGACGGATTTCGAACGGGTGGCGCAAGGGCTCGCTGCATCCGGGGCCGGCGAGGCGCTGCGCTGGACGGCGTTCGCGCTGCTGGCGGCGGGATTCGGCATTAAGATGCCGGTGTTTCCGTTACATACGTGGATGCTGAAAGTGCATGCGGAGGCGCATCCCGCCGTCGTCATGATGCATGCCGGGCTTTTGCTGAAGTTGGGCGCATACGGCATCTTGCGGTTCGGCTTTTCGCTGTTTGCCGCCGAATTTGAGACTTCGGCGCCGGTCGTCGCCGCGCTCGGCGCGATCGGACTTCTGTACGGCGCGTTGATCGCCCTTCGGCAGACCGAACTGCGGCTCGTGCTCGCCTATTCCAGCCTCAGCCACATGGGGATGACGCTGATCGGCATGGCGGCACTGAATGAGACGGGCGTCCGCGGAGCGGTGTTTCAAATGGTGTCGCACGGGCTCGTCGCGGCAATATTGTTTCTGATCGTCGGGTGTTTGGCCGAGCGGACGCAGACGACGGATTTGGCGGATCTCGGCGGTCTGGCGAAACCGGTGCCGTTTATTGGAGGCATGTGGATGCTGGGGGGGCTGGCCGCGCTGGGGTTACCGGGGTTGTCCGGGTTCGTCGGCGAACTGCTCGTGCTCGCCGGTGCGTTCGGCCCGCTGCCGTGGGCTGCGGTCGCCGGGCTGGTCGGCATCGTGCTGGCGGCCGTGTACATGCTGCGCGCCGTCATGGGTGTCACGTTCGGGCCGTTGCCGGAACGGTTCGAATCGTTGCGCGACGCGCGGTTCGAGGAAGCGCTGCCGGCGGTCGCGCTCGCCGCGTTCATCGTGCTGCTCGGCGTTTACCCCTCCGTGTTGGAGTCGACGGTTCGGCCGGCGGTTGAACATCTCATGCGGGGATTCGGGGGATGAACGCGATGCGGGCGCAGGACTGGGTCTCGTTGTTGCCGGAAGGCATTTTGATCGGGATTTCGATCATACTGCTAGTGTTTGATCTCGCGTCGCCGGACCGTCGGTGGAAATCGCGGGCGATCGGCTGGCTGTCGTTCGCGGGCATCGTCGCTGCGTTCGTCGCGACCGCCGCGATCGGCCGGACGGCAGAGACGGTCCGGTTGTTCGGGGACAGCGTCGTCGTCGACGCGTTCGCCGTCGCGTTCAAACTCGTGATTTTGACCGCATCCGGTCTCGTCGCGCTGATGAGCGTCGGGACGGTGCGGAAGCCGGACGTTCCGGTCGCGTCGGAATATTTCTGCCTGTTGCCGCTCGCCGTCGCCGGCGCGATGATTGTCGTGTCGTCCGGCGATCTAGTCACGCTGTACGTCGGGCTTGAACTCATGAGCATCGCGACGTATGTGCTCGTTGCGGTGCGCAAACAGACCGCGACGTCGGCGGAGGCGGCGTTCAAGTATTTGACGGTCAGCGGCATCGCCAGTGCGGTGACGCTCTACGGTATGTCGTTTTTGTACGGGACGGCGGGCACGACGAATCTGGAAGCGATCGGACGGCATCTGCCGACGATGTCCGACCGGTTCGACGGCCTACTGATCATGGCGCTCGCCCTCGTCGTCGCGGGCGTCGCCGTGAAAACGGCGGCGGCGCCTTTTCACGCCTGGGCGCCGGATGTCTATCAAGGTGCGCCCTCAGCGGCCGCTGCGTTCTTGGCCGCCGTGTCTAAGGTGGCGGCCGTCGGGCTGCTGATCCGGCTCGTCGTCGGCGCCTTCGGTCCGCATCACGTCTTCGGACAAGTGGCGTCGGCGATGATCGCGCTTGTCGCCGCGACGGCGATGATCGTCGGCAACGCGGTCGCGCTGCGCGAACGCAACGTTCGCCGACTGATCGCGCTGTCCGGCGTGGCGAATGCGGGTTATTTACTCGTTCCGCTCGCCGTGCACGCGGGACAGCCCGAGGCCGTCGGGGCCTTAACGGATGTAACGGTGTTTTACGCGCTCGCTTATGCGGTTATGACCGTCGGCGCACTGGCGGTGTCGGCCGCCGTCGCGGCCGCGGAAGGACACGAGGACATGTCGGCGTTCGCCGGGCTGTATCACCGCGCGCCCTTGACGGCGTGGGCGATGGTCGTGCTGCTCATGTCGCTGGCCGGATTGCCGCCGACCGGCGGATTCGTCGGCAAACTGCTCATTTTGCTGGACGCCGTCCGAAGCGGCATGTACGGTTTGGCGGCCGTGCTCGCCGTGACGAGCGTCGTTTCATTCTATTACTATTTTGCCGTCGCCAGGCAAATGTTTTTGCGAACGTCCGGCGGGCCGGCCGTATCGATGTCCGCCCCGGTCGGCGCGACTGTCGCGGTTTGCGCGGCGGCGACGCTGGCGCTCGGGTTGTATCCGCAAGGGTGGACCGCTCTCTGGCCGTAAGGCCTCGGCCGAAAGATCAAGGGCCCGGCCGCGCCGAAAGAAGTGCGGGCTGAAACTTTTTGTCCGCAGGGCCGGTCTATGTAGTTAAAACGGGGCGAAAGGCTTGACGCGGACATGAACGCACGAATCCGGACCGGTCTTCGGTTCGCCGTCGCGGCGGCGTTCGCCTGCCTCGCCGGGGTGCCTGCCGTCTTCGCTTTTGCGGAGTCTTCTCCGGGGGGCCGGCCTCAAGACCGGTATTATCCTTTTCAGGAATATTTGCCGTTGATCGGCATGGAATCGGTTTGGTCGCGCCAGGAGACGTTTCCGCCGATCACCGTGGCGCTGATCGATACAGGTGTCGATTTGTCGCATCCGGAGCTGAAGCCGGTTCTCGTCGAGGGTGTCAATCTCGTCGATCGGAACAAGCCGCCGCAAGATGATAACGGGCATGGCACCCAGGTCGCCGGGGTCATGGCGGCGATCCGCAATGCGGACGGCATCGCCGGTATCGCCGACAACGTGCGCCTGATGCCGATCAAGGCGCTCGACCGGTACGGCGAAGGCAGCGAGGCGACGCTGGCCGAGGCGATTCGCTATGCCGTCGACCGCGGAGCCCGTGTCGCGGTATTGTCGGTCGGCCTGCTGAAGGACGACCCGGCGGTGCGCGAGGCGGTGGCGTACGCGGAACGGCGCGACGTGCTGCTTGTGGCCGCCGTCGGCAACAACCAGGGGCCTTATGTCCATTACCCGGCGGCTTATCCGACGGTGTTGGCGGTCGGCGGCGTCGGGCTCGACAAAAAACCGGTTCCGGACGCCAATTACGGCCCCGAGGTCGACTTGGTCGCTCCTTGGCTCGTCTACACGACCGCGCTCGGCGGCCGTTACGAGTACCGGAAAGGCACGTCCATGGCGGCACCGCAAGTTGCCGCCGTGGCGGCGTTGTTGCGGGCCAAGCGGCCGGAATGGCGGGCTTTCGAGGTTCGCGAACGGCTTCGGCAAACCGCTGAAGACATCGGACCGCCCGGCTGGGACGAGCGGACGGGATACGGTCTTTTGCGCGCCGACCGGGCGCTGGCCGCCGACCGGCTGCCGGCAGATCCGCGCGAGCCGAACGACGATGCGGCGTCTGCCTCGGTTTTTCCGCTCGGCAAAATGATCGCGGCGGACATCGGTCCCGGCGATGTCGACTGGTTTCGCGTCACGTCGCCATACGATGCGGTGTTGGAATTAACATTCGACGCGGATGCCCCGGCGTCCGGGCGGGTCGACGTCCACGACGCCGCGGGCAGGCTGCGTGCATCGTTTTCGTGGATGTCGGGACAGAAAACAGACGTCCCGGTCCGGCAGGGCGTCAACTTGATCCGGGTGACCGGCGCATCGGACAGGAAAACGACGGTCGGCTATCGGCTGTCGTCTCGCCTGAGGATGAATCCCGACGCGTTCGAAGACAACGACGAACCGTACAAGGGTTACGTATTGCCGTTTCGAAGCCAGACGGTATGGGGAACGTTCCATCGCGACGACGACCGCGATTGGTTCATTCTGCAGACCGGAATACCGGCGGAGGTGCGAATCGAGGCGGCGCCCGATACGCTGCGGATGGATCTGGTGCTCGGCTGGATGAAAGCCGGCGGATCGGAGATCGCGATCGACGAGGGCGGCAGGGGGCGGGCGGAGCAGTTCGGCCCGCTGCACATCGACCCCGGCACGTACTATATTTCGGTCCGTTCGTTCGACCGGACGGCTGTTGTCGGCATGTATCAGCTGAACATTTCCATATCGCCGGTGTACACCGATCCGCACGAACCGAACGACAGGCCGTACCAGTCCTCCGACATGCCTCCGGGCGGTGCGGCGGAAGGCGTCGTCGCGGACGGACGCGACGAAGACTGGTTTCGGTTTTGGGCGGAATCCGACGGTGCCGTGATTGTCGAATTGAACGGCCGCGGCGGGGACGGCAGGTTGACGGCGGTTTTGTTGAACGCCGAGGGAAGGCCGGTTGCGGAGAAGTCGTGGTTCGGATGGGAGTCCGGTGTTTTGCTCGAAGCTCCGGTATCGAAAGGGATGTATTATCTCAAGATTACCGGCGACGGAACGGGCGGCGCTGCGCCGTACGCCTTGCGCGTTCAGACGAGAAGGCTGTTCGCGGGTTTTGTCGACGTAGAAGGCCATTGGGCGCAGTCGGCCGTGGCCGAAGCCGTCAGCCGGGGATGGGTCGACGGCTACGGCGGCATTCGGTTTTATCCGGACCGGCCGATTACGCGCGCCGAGGCGATCGCCGCGTGGGCGAAAGCTGCGGGATACCGCGGCGGCCGGGATGTGCCCGAGGTACATTTCACCGACATGCCGAAAACACATTGGGCTTATCCCTACGTCGCATACGCGACGGCGCGCGGCGTCGCGAACGGGCGGTCGCCGGGTCGTTTTGCGCCTGACGTCGCGATGACGCGCGCTGAAATGGCCGCGTTCGTCGACCGGTTTCTCGACGACCGGCGGTCGGCCGGAGGCTGGACGTCGTCGCCGTTTTCCGACATGACGCCGGCACACTGGGCTTACGGCGCGGTGTTAAGGCTGGCTTCCGACGGCTGGCTGCAAGGATATCCGGACGGAACGTTCGGCCCCGACCGGCCGGCGACGCGCGCGGAATGGATCCATTTGCTAACGCTGCTTGCGGGCCGCGCCCGGAGGGATGGCGGATGAGTCCCGCGGATCAATTGCAACAGGCTGCGGCTGTGTACGCCGTCATCGACATCGTCATCGTATTGGTGTCGATCGCGGCGGCGTGGTGGGCGTTGCAACAGGTGCGGTGGGAGGCGTTTTTGAAAGACCCCGCCTCGCCGCGATCGAAATGGTTGATGGTCATGCTGGCGGCCGTCGTCGGCTATCAGTTCGCCCGGTTTATTCTCGACTATATGGCCTGGTCTTCACAGCTGGACGGGTTTTTCTAGCGAATTCGCGGTTCTGTCCGGCGTCGCCCTTTCATAGACTGGCTCCAGGGGTGATGCTGGAACCGATGCAGTGGAAGAAGGCGATCGTCGGCCTCGGAATTGCGGCGTTTGTCGGGACGGTAGCGTCGGGCTGGCTGCCGAGGCCCGTCGCGACAGACCGGATGCCGGTTTCCGGCGGACCGTCTGCGGAATCGGCTGCGGACCTGCAGGTCTCGCAAGGACCGACGATTTCGGTCTGGTTTTCGAACCGGGGCGAGCTGGCCGCATTGCCGCTCGAGCAGTACGTCCTCGGCGTCGTCGCGGCGGAGATGCCGGCCGAGTTCGCATTGGAAGCGCTCAAGGCGCAGGCGATCGCGGCCAGAACGTACGCGGCGCGGCGACTTTTCTATCCGGAAGAGCGGAGCGAGGACGCGAGGCGAAACGGAGCGGACGTAACCGACACGGTCCGCGACCAGGCGTTTGTACCCCGAACGTTCGGCGACGGCGGCGTTTACGAACGGGCGGTGAAAGAAACCGCAGGACTTGTGCTGACGTACGGAGGCCGCCCGGCGGTGGCTTCCTATTTTTCAACAAGCAATGGATATACGGAAGATTCGGAAGAATATTGGGGAACGTCTTTTCCTTATCTGAAAAGTGTTCCAAGTCCGTGGGACCGGCGTCTCTCCCCGGCGTTCAAACAAACTGTGCGCATGGCGAAAGTTGAGGTCGCCCGCAGGCTCGGCCTGACCGGTCCGTTTAGCGTTGCCGGCCGGGACGCGCCGAAAGTGCTGGAACGGACGGCCGGCGGACGGATCAAGCGGATCCAGCTCGGCGGAAAAATGTTTACCGGCCGCGAAGTCCGCGAAAAACTCGGCCTCGCTTCCGCCGATTTCGCTTGGCGCGACGCAGGCCAATGGATCGAATGGACGACGTACGGCAGCGGCCACGGCGTCGGCATGAGTCAGTGGGGCGCGCAGGGTATGGCGCTTGAAGGCAAGTCGGCGTTCGAGATTCTGGCATACTTTTATCGCGGAACACAAGTTTCCCGCGTATAAAAGCCTCCCATTTGGAAAAAATGGGGGGTGAGGTGATGAAAGGATGTCAGAATCGAAGCAACCGACCGATGTCGCCGCCGAGCCGTCTTTCGCCGGTTCTTCGGGTCGCGGTCGTGCCGCGGTCGCCTGGCGGAAAATGTTTTCGAAGCGATGGGTATTTCCTGCCGTCTACGTGGCGGCGGCGGCCATGCTGGTGACGTTCGTCTGGATGTTCCGGGGAGAGCGGAGTTCGCTGGAGGCGAATCCCACTCCGGGCGACGCTTCCGTCGTCGAAGGCGTGACGGGCGAATCTCCCTCAGGGGAAGCCGTCGCTGTGAACGCTCCGGCGGAAACGTTCCGTTCGCCCGCGCGGGATCCGTCGGCCGTTCAAATCGTGCGCCCGTATTTCGATCCCGGCGCCGGCGGGGAACAAAAACAGGCGGCCGTCGTCAAGAGGGAGGACGAATTCACGCTGCACGTCGGCGTCGACTACGCGCGCTCCGACGCGGCACCGTTCGAGGTCGTCGCCGTCTACAGCGGCAAAGTGACGCGTGTGGGCGACAACCCGGTCGTCGGCAAGCTCGTCGAGATCACGCATCCGAACGGATATGTATCGGTCTACCAGTCGCTCGGTGAAATCGCGGTCGCCGAGGGGCAGGACGTCCGGCAAGGCGATCCGATTGGCAAGTCGGGGGAAAACGAACTGGAACGCGAACTCGGCAACCATCTGCATTTTGAATTGCGCAAAGCGGAAACGTGGGAACCGGTGCATCCGGACAAAGCTCCCCGTTCGTAGGGTCAATAGTGGAGGGAAAGCGGCGGTCGACGCCGCTTTCTTTTTTTGGCTCAACGAACGGGCTCGTCAGGCTCGACCGCGGCGAATATCGCGCCCTGCCGCTCATATAATGTACCAAAACGTCAGGCAGGGAGGCGAGCGGTTTTGCACGATTATATCCGAGAACGTACCATCAAAATCGGCCGCAGCCTGGTCGAGACGCGCCAAACGGTACGCCACATCGCCAAGGAATTCGGCGTTTCCAAAAGCACGGTGCACAAAGATTTAACAGAGAGGCTTCCCGAAATCAACCCCGATCTGGCGCATCAAGTCAAGATGATCCTCGAATACCACAAATCGATCCGGCATCTTCGCGGCGGGGAAGCGACCAAAATCAAATACAAGCGGTCCCGCCAAAACGAGACTTCTTCCTCATCGTCCCCGACTCCACCCTCGCCACCGGACTCGCTGGTCGGTCTCCGTTCTTGAACAAGCGCCTCGACTGAAGAAGAAAGAGCCGAAAGAAGGATTTTGTTTTTTTGTGGCGAAGATCATAATAGATTACGTGTCGTTTTGCGGCGATCGGAAGCGGGGGGCTGTCGGCGGATGTCGCTTTTTTCCAAAGACATCGGGATCGACTTGGGAACTGCCAATGTGCTGATTTATGTCAAGGGGCGCGGCATCGTGCTCAACGAGCCGTCGGTGGTGGCGATCGAGCAGGAGACGAGACGCGTGCTTGCGGTCGGTGAGGAGGCCCGCCGAATGGTCGGGCGGACGCCGGGCAACATCGTCGCCATTCGGCCGCTGCGCGACGGCGTCATCGCGGATTTCGAGATTACGGAAATGATGTTGAAATCGTTCATCGGCAAAGTCGGCGGCCGGTCGTGGTTCAGCCGTCCCCGCATTCTGATCTGCGCGCCGACCAACATCACGTCCGTGGAACAGAAAGCCATCCGCGAAGCCGCCGAGCGGTGCGGGGCGCGGGAAGTCCTGCTGGAGGAAGAGCCGAAAGCCGCCGCGATCGGCGCGGGCATGGACATTTTCCAGCCGTGCGGCCATATGGTGATCGACATCGGCGGGGGAACGACGGACATCGCCGTCCTTTCGATGGGCGACGTCGTGACCTCCTCTTCTGTTCGCGTCGCGGGGGACAAGTTCGACGAAGCGATTTCCAAGTATATTCGTAACAAGTATAAATTGTTGATCGGAGAAAGGACAAGCGAAGACGTTAAAATCCGAATCGGCACGGTTCTAGAAGGCGGCCGGTCGGACGAAATGGAGATCCGAGGGAGGGACATGGTGTCCGGACTGCCGATGACGGTGACGGTCTGCTCGGAAGAAATCCGCGAGGCGCTCTGGGAACCGGTCTCGGCGATCGTTTCGGCGGCCAAATCGGTGCTGGAGCGGACGCCGCCCGAGCTTGCGGCCGATATCATCGATCGCGGTATTATGCTGACCGGCGGCGGTGCGTTGCTTCACGGCCTGGACAAGTTGTTGGCGAACGAGCTGCAGGTGCCCGTCGTCGTGGCGGACGATCCGATGGGCTGTGTCGCCAAAGGAACGGGTATCATGCTTGATCATCTGGATATGGTGAAGGCTGCCAAGGTGAAGTCGCGATAGAAAGGGGCGAATGTTGTGCTGCGGGGACTGTATACGGCGGCCGCCGGTATGTTGGCCGAACAGCGGCGGCACCAGATCGTCACGAACAATGTCGCCAATCTCAACACGCCCGGCTTTAAACAGTCGAATGCCGTCCTGCGCTCGTTTCCGGAGATGTTGATTCACGCCGTCGGCGGAAACGCCGTACCCGCGGCCAGGCCGATCGGCAGATTGAACACGGCCGTCATCGCCGAGGAAAACCTGCATGTCTGGGCACAGGGCGACCTGGAGGAGACCGGTCGTCCGCTCGACTTCGCGCTGGTATCCGACATTCCGGTCGACGGCGTGCGGTTCGGCGCTTACGGTATCGGCGTCGATGAAACGGGCGCGCGCGTATTTCAGCCGCAGGCGTTTTTCGCCGTGCGCAACGCAGACGGGGAATTGCGCTTGACGCGGAACGGACGTTTCGTCGCCGGTACGGGAGGCAGGCTGACGACGCCGGAAGGGTTCGAGGTGCTCGGCCGGGACGGGCGGCCGATCGTTTTGCCGCCGGGAGCGGATGTTTCACAATGGCGCGTGACGCCCGACGGCCGTTTCGTCGACGCTTCCGGCGCGCCGGTGACGGGGCCGGACGGTGTCGAGCTCGCGCTCGGCCTGTATGTGGCGGAAGATCCGCATGCTCTCGTCCGAGAAGGCGACGGCGTGTTCCGCTGGGAAGGCGACGCCGCCTTGCTCCGGCTGCTCGACGGGCCGGAACCCGGCGTTGAAGTGCGGCAAGGCTACCTGGAACGTTCAAACGTGGACGCTGCGCAGGCGATGGTCGAACTGGTCGCGGCGCTGCGGGCGTTCGAGGCGAACCAGAAAGTCGTCCAGGCGTACGACCGCAGCCTGGAAAAGGCGGTCAACGAAGTCGGCCGCGTCTAGTGCCTGCGTCGCCTGAAGGAGGTCTAGACGGCTCATGAACGGATCGATGATCATCGCGGCGGTCGGCATGCGGGCGTCGCAGCAGGCGCTCGAGGTTGCCGCGCACAATATCGCCAATGCCGACACGGTCGGGTTCAAACGGCGGGAAGCGTCGTTCGAGGACGTCCTCGCGCAGGTATACGAGCAACCGCCCGGCTTTCGGCTGCCCGGTCGGCTGACGCCGCTCGGCCTGCCCTATGGATGGGGGGCGAACGTCCATCAGCTTGCGCTTGACTTTCGTCCGGGACCGGTCGAGGAAACCGGTCGCGAACTCGACTTTGCGCTTGAGGGAGACGGACTGTTCGAAGTATCGGTCGCAGCTCAGCCGCAGCCGCTTTGGACGCGCGCCGGAGCGTTCGAATGGGCGGTCGACCCCGATGATCCGCAGCGGAAAGTATTGACGACCCCGGACGGAGCCTATGTGCTGGCCGAAGGCGGGGAGCGAATCTCGGTGCCGGCGGCGTCCGGGCTGCGCGTCGACGCGGAGGGGCGGCTGTATGAAGTGATGCCTGATGGAACGGAGAACGAGTTCGGCCGATTGTCCGTCGTGCGCGTCGTTCGACCGGATCTGCTCGTCAACGTCGGCGACAACCGGTTCACGCTCGCCGAAGGGGCCGCGGAGGCGGACGCCGTCGACCGCGCCAATGTGTGGACGGCGGACGGCGGCGTGCCGATCCGAGTGCGGCAGCGCGCGCTCGAGCAGTCGAACGTTCGGCCGGCGGACGAAATGGTCGACATGTTGGCGGCGCAGCGGGCGTTTCAGCTTCAGGCCCGGGCGTTCGCGACGGCGGAGCAGATGCTGGGGCTCGCCGTCTCCATGCGGGGGTGAACGCGAGCGTGAGACGCCTGCGGCGTCTGTGGTTTCCGCTGATTTATCCGTTATTGTGCGTGGCGGTGCTGGTCGCCGGCGCGGTCGTCGGCTATGCGGGATGGGGAAAAGGGGACCCCGGCGACGTGTTCCGGTGGCAGACGTGGAAACATCTGTTTGATCTAGTATTTGCTGATTAAAAGCAACTCTCGCTTCACGCGGGAGTTTCGGTTTCGAGGAGCGGGGGACGCAGACGACGTCGTCGGACGAAAAAAAGCGGCGGACGGCAGCCACTTTTTTTCGTCCACTCGACGACAAGAGGGTTCGGCGAACCGCTTCAGGCGAACGGCTTTTCCCGGCGCAGCCGCGCGATCTCTTCCGGCGACAGCCCCGTCACTTCCGCGATAAACCCGTCGTCCATCCCCTTCGCCATCAGCCGAACCGCTGTCGCCTTTCGTTCCTCAACCTGACCCTCGACCCGGCCTCCCGCTTCGTCTTCTCCAGCCACCGGTCCAGCATCTGCTCGAAATTCGTCGCCACTTCTTCCGCCTCCTCCCTGCTTCGCACTTCCTTCAGCCGCCGTCATGTACCCGAGCAGCCGGAGCGCCATCCTCGTCTCGACCGTCGACTGCACCTCGACCAGCACGACGACGAGAGCGTCGACTCGACCTGGGTGAAGCTGTCTTCGTCGAGGTCGCGCACCCAGTCGGCGGGCACGAACGAGCGCAGGAAGTCGAGAAACACCGCCTTGACCGCCAGAAGGCCGCGGTAGGCGAGGTCGTGCACGTGATAGACCGGGACGGGCGGCACAGCGGGAGGCTCCGCCGGCCCGGACGCGACGGACGCCTGCGGCCGTGAGAGGACGCCGGCGGAATCGGCCGACGGCGATGCGGCCGACGACGATCCGGACGACGTCGACCGCGAAGTCGGTTCGAAGGCCACCGCCGCTTCTGCGGACACAGCCGCTTCGCGGGCGATCGCCGAAGGTTCGGCCGCCTCCTGGAGAACGGCTTCGGCGGCCGTCCGCTCGGAAGCGTCGGAAGCCGCACCGAGGCAAGACGGCGCCTTCGGCCGGTCGCGCCGATTCCGCGCGGAGTCCCGAACGTTTTTCCGCTTGACCAACGCGATTCGTCCTTTCGCTAAAAATATTGTATCACAAAACAAAACCGTCCGGACGACGGCGTCCGCCGCACCCAACGCCATGCGGCCCGCGCCTGTCCGGACGGTGCTTCCGTCCACGGGAGAAAAGTAGGGACAATATACCCGAACGTCTGTTTTGTGGACGTTTTCATTATAGCACGCCATAGCACGCCGGCGGACGGACTGCAAATCATCTTTGCCGAACTGCCGAACGCCGGCCGTGTGTTTTCGTTTCGCAAAGCGGACGAGGTATAGTATAATCATGAAATGGCGACCATGATGCCGAACCGCCTTCGACGAAAGCCTTCTCGCGAGGAGAGGAAGGGAACCTTGAACGTCCCCAATCTGTTCACCGTGTTTCGTTTTTGTCTGATCCCTCTGTACTTGTATGTTTTTTTCACCGGCCATCCGAAGACGGCGCTCGGCGTTATCCTGCTGGCCGGCGGAACGGACGTGCTGGACGGCTATCTCGCGCGGCGTCGCGGGGAAGCTACCGCGCTGGGGGCGTTGCTCGATCCGCTGGCGGACAAGCTGATGATGCTGGCGATCGTCGTGTCTTTATTGTGGAAACAGTGGATACCATGGCAAGCCGCCGCGCTGGTGGCGATGCGGGACATCGGGATGATTCTCGGTTCGGCGATTTTCCATCTGCGGGGCAAGTCGACGGTTCGGGCGAACTGGATGGGGAAGCTGACGACGCTTTGTTTTTATATTTCGATTGTTCTTATTTTCTTCGGATCGCCATTCGCACTGCCGCTTTTGTGGGCGACGATCGCGCTTTCGATCGTGACGAGCGTTATTTATCTCATTCTGGTGTATCATATCAACCGGCAGTCAAAAAAGAGCGTATGACGTGCATACGCTCCCTTATCTGAACCTCCGACCCTGCAGGATGTCGGAGGACAGTCGTTAGGATGCCGGACGGGGCGCGGTTTTATGCACTTCCGGTGGTTGAATTACAAAGGGGGATCGGAAATATGTGGGACGCCGCCCGCATTCAGGACGTCATTCCGCATCGATATCCGTTCTTGTTGGTCGACCGCATCGTGGAGGTGGAACCCGGCGTCCGTGCGGTCGGACTGAAAAACGTCACGGTGAACGAGCCGTATTTTGCGGGGCATTTTCCCGGCTATCCGGTCATGCCCGGCGTGCTGATCGTGGAGGCGTTGGCGCAGGTCGGGGCGTTCGCCATCCTGAGCAAGGACGAAAATCGCGGCAAGCTCGCGCTGTTTGCGGGCATCGATGCTTTTCGGTTTCGCGGCAAGGTTGTTCCCGGCGATACGCTCCGGCTCGAGCTGACGATCGGCCGACTGAAGGGAACGATCGGCGTCGGGGAGGCGAAAGCGACGGTCGGAGAGCGGCTGGTCGCCGAAGGCCGGCTTATGTTCGCGCTGGCCGATCGAGAGGTGGAAAAATGAACGACAGAAAAAGCGTTTTCGGGGGAGGGACGGTCGCATGCAGGCGACGTTTGCCGAAGCGAAGCGGAAATACGAGCTGTGGTTGAACCATCCGGCGGTCGACGCGGAAACGAAGCGGGAACTGCGGGAACTGGAAGGCCGCGACGACGAGATCGCCGATCGGTTTTTCAGGGACCTCGAGTTCGGAACGGGCGGCCTGCGCGGGGTCATCGGCGCCGGCACGAACCGGATGAACCGGTACGTCGTCCGGCGGGCGACGCAAGGGTTGGCGGCCTGGCTGGCGGATCAGGCCGCAGAGGGCGAACGGTCCGTCGTCATCGCGCACGATTCGCGCCGCATGTCGCGAGAATTCGCGGTGGAAGCGGCATGCGTGCTGGCCGCCAACGGGATTCGCGCTTATTTGTTCGACGATTTGCGGCCGACGCCAGAACTGTCGTTCGCCGTGCGCCATCTGCGCGCGTCGGCGGGCGTCGTCGTCACGGCGAGCCATAATCCTCCCGAATATAACGGCTACAAAGTGTATGGTCCGGACGGCGGCCAGCTCGTGCCCGATCCGGCGAGGCGGCTGACGGAACGGATCCGGTCGGTCGACTTTTTCGACGGCGTGCGCGTCGTCGCTCCGGAAGAAGCCGAACGGCGCGGGTTGCTCGTCCGCATCGGCGCGGACGTCGACGAGGCGTACTTGCGCGCCGTCCGCTCGGTCAGCCTGAATCCGGACGCGGCTGCACGGCTCGGCGACGATTTTCAGGTCGTCTATACCCCGCTGCATGGAACAGGGCGGATGCCGGTCTGCCGGGCGCTGGAATCGATCGGCGTCCGGCGGCTTTCGGTCGTCGAGGCGCAGGCGAAACCCGATCCCGAGTTTTCGACGGTAAAATCGCCCAACCCGGAAGAGCCGGAGGCGCTGTCGCTCGCCGTTGAGCAGGCGCGGCGGCTAAATGCCGATCTCGTGCTCGGCACCGATCCGGACTGCGACCGGGTGGGCGCGGCGGTGCGGGCATCGAACGGCGACTACGTCCTTTTGACCGGCAATCAGGCCGGCGCGCTTCTGGCGTATTATCTGTTAAGCCAGCTTCGGGAACGCGGACGGCTGCCGGCCGACGGCGCGGTGATCAAGACGGTCGTCACCGGCGAACTGGGCGCCGAGATCGCGAAATCATACGGAATGACGGTCTTCAATACGCTGACCGGTTTTAAATACATCGGTGAAAAAATGACGGAATTCGAACGGACCGGCGCGCACACGTTCGTGTTCGGCTACGAGGAAAGCTACGGTTATCTGGCCGGCGACTACGCGCGGGACAAGGACGGCGTCGTCGCCGCGATGCTGCTGGCTGAGGCGGCGGCGTTTTACAAACTGCAGGGTAAAACGCTGCTCGACGTCCTGCGCGAACTGGGCGATCGGTTCGGGCATTACCGGGAACGGCTGGAATCGATCGCGTTCAAAGGAATCGACGGCGCGGAGCGAATGGCGCAGGTGATGGACGGATGGCGGCGGTCGCCGCCGGCGGAAGTCGCGGGCGCGCGCGTCGTTCGCGTCATGGATTTCAGCCAGGGCATCGACGGTTTGCCGCGGGAAAACGCGATCAAGTTCGTGCTGGAGGACGGATCGTGGTTTTGCGTGCGGCCGAGCGGGACGGAACCGAAGATGAAGGTTTATTTCGGCGTGAAGGCCGCGACGGAACCGGAAGCCGAACGCCGTCTTTCCTCCCTGGCGGACGACGTCATGTCGCGGATGCGCACGGTTTGAAGCTTAAAGGGGTGCGGACATGGTCAACGGGCGGCGGTGGGATCGGTGGTTCGGACGCGCGCTGGCGGCGCTCGTGCTGTTGTCGATCGTCGCGTCGGCGCCGCTTGTGTACGACAAGCGAATGACGGAAACGACGCCGGGAAGCGACCGCGTCGAATTCGTGATCGACTATCGCGATCTGGTCGAGGCGGCGGCCTATCGGGTCGATCCGGCCGGTTACGTCGCCCGTCAGCTCGAAAGGCTGAAGGCGGCCGGAGTCGGCGCGGCCGCGGTTTACGAGTCGACGCTGGACGAGTGGGCGAAGGCGGGCCGAATCCGGCTGTTCGATTCGCGCGACGCCGCCGTTGTGGCCCTAGACGCCGCCGGGTTTTCCAAAAACCGGACGTATGTCCTTTTTGCCGATGAGAAAACAAAAGCGACGCTGGAGCCGCTTTTGCTGGAAACGTTCCGCGACGGACTCGGCGTCGACGTCGAGCCGTGGACGTTCGGCGGCCGGTCCGGCTACGCGATCGGCATGGCGCGCGAGGAGGCGGTGATGCAGCCGATGCGGCCGGATCCTCTCGCGCTGGCGCAGCTGAAGGACGCGGGGTTTCGCATCGTCGCGCGGCTCTCGAACCGGATGCGGCCGTTTTCGCCGGAGCGGCTCGACGCGATGTTGCGCGAGTTGCACGGCTACGGCGTCAGATGGATTGTGTTCGACGGCACGGAAGTGACGGGTTACGGCGGTTCGCGCGGAACGGACGGCATAAACGCGGTCGCGGCGACGATGCGCCGCTACGGCATGGGTGCGGCCGCGATCGAGCTCTTGAAAGAACCGCAGAAAGGTTTTGCGCGGCTGGCCAATCTGCTCGACTACGACGTCGTCCGGCTGACGTCGGTGACGGAAAAGGAAGTCGCGCAGCCGCCGCGGCGGATCGCCGACCGCATCGCGCTCGCCGTCAAGGACCGCAACATCCGCATCGTGTTTTTGAACACGGCGGCGGTGCGGGATTCGGACAAGGGCGTCGTCAACGATTATCTGGAGTCCAATCTATATCCCGCACTGGAAGGTCCGGAAGGCGCCGTCGAACGCGTCCGCCGCGCCGGCTTCGAAATCGGCGAGCCGCGGCCGTTTCACCCGCATGAATCGGTTCCGCGGCAACCGCTCAAGGCGGTCGTGCTGCTCGGCGTCGCGGCGCTCGTCGCCCTGGCGGCCGGGGAGTTTCTTCCCGGGCTGCGCCTTGTCGCGTTCGCGGCCGTTTCCGCCGGATTGGCGGCGCTTGCGGCATTGCGGCCGGAAACGGCGTTGCAGGCGGCGGCGCTGGCATCGGGTATTTCGGCGCCGACATTGGCCGTCGTGCGGTTCGTCCGAAGAATCGGCGAACAGGACGGCGGGTTTGAAGGGGGGCGTCGGCCGAGGCTTGCATGGATTTTCCGCGAATGGATGCAGGCCGCCGGAATCGCGCTCGTCGGCGCGGTGCCGATCGTTGCCCTGTTGAACGACGTGACATACAGCCTGTTGCTTCGGCAATATCGCGGCGTCAGCCTGCACTATGCGATGCCAGTTGTGTTGGTCGGCCTGTACGTCGCCTTTTTCCGGCACGACCGCAGTCTGCGCGGCGCCGTCGTACGCGCGCGGTCGCTGCTCGTTGCGCCGGCCAACGTTTTCGCACTGTTGTTTATTCTGGCGGTGGCCGCTGTAGGAGCCTACTACTTGCTCCGGACGGGCAACTCCGGCGTAGCGGCGGGGTGGGAGCTGGCGGCCCGGACGTATCTGGAAAACGCGCTGGGTGCGCGGCCGAGAACGAAGGAGTTTCTGATCGGTTATCCGCTGCTTTTGGCCTGCGGCTATTGGTCCGGTCGGACGAAATGGGGCGTTTGGCTGGCCGTCGCCGGCGCTGTCGGCCCGGTGTCGGCGGTCGGGACGTTCGCCCACCTGCATACGCCGCTGGACGTGTCGCTTTTGCGGACGTTCTACGGCATCGCGTTCGGCGCGGCGATCGGTTCGGCGCTGGTCGCGGTCGGACGCGCGGTGGAATTTGCCGTGCGGCGGTGGTGGCGGGCGTGAAGCGCGAGGTGCGTCTGGCGATTTCCGGATATTACGGCTTCGATAATGCCGGCGACGAGGCGGTCTTGCTCGCGATGTTGCAGGCGTTGGAGCGAAAAGGACGAGCGTTCGGCATCGCCGTGCGCCCCGTCGTGCTGTCCGCCGCGCCGGAAAAAACGGCGGCAGCCTACGGCGTCGAGGCGGCGCACCGGATGCGCCCGACGGACGTCTTGCGGACGCTGGCGCGCTGCGACGGGCTGATCAGCGGCGGCGGCAGTCTTTTGCAGGATGTGACGAGCGCGCGGACGATTCCGTATTATCTCGGCCTTCTGTTTTTGGCGCAGCGGATGGGCAAACCGACGTTCGTCTACGCGCAGGGCGTCGGCCCCGTCCGGCGGCCGGCCTTTTTGCGGATGATCGGACACGTGGTGGGGCGGTGCAGGTACGTGTCGGTGCGAGACGAAGAGTCGGCGGCGCTGCTGGAGCAAGCCGGCGTTCGCCGTGATGCGGTCGAGGTCGTTGCCGATCCGGTGACGGGATTGGCGGTCGATGCGCGCGCTGGCGGCGAGCCGGCTGAGGAAAAATCGGCGGGCCTTGCCGACGGAGACGTCTCGGCCGAAAGCCGCCGCAGTCCCGTGATCGGCGTGTCTGCCCGCTTCTGGCGCGACGACCGGCTCGATCTTGACGCGCTGGCGCGCGCGCTTGACCTCGTAGCGGAGCGTTGCCCGAACGCGAAATTCGTCATGCTGCCGTTTCAGAGGCCTCATGACGTGGAAGCGACGCTCGAACTGGCGGCGCGGATGCGGACCGTCGGCCGCGAACCGGTCGCCGCCGACGGCCGTGCGCCGGCCGATCGCGTTCCGCCGGTCACCGGCGCGGGCCCTCCGTCTGCCGGCCGCCAAGTTTCTTCGGTTGCCGGCAAGCCGTCGGCCGGATCGCCCGGCACGGCACGACCAGCACAGCCTTCCGAGGTCGTTTCGAACCGACGCTTGTCCGGCGCTTCGGACGCTGCGCGCCCGGTCGACCTTCGCGAGCGTCCGGAACCCGGCCCGATCCGGCTGTTCCGCGCGGTCGGCATGTGCGACGTTCTTGTCGGCATGCGGCTGCATGCGCTGATTTACGCCGCGGTTCAAGGCGTACCGACGGTCGGGTTTTCGTACGACCCGAAGATCGACCGTTTTCTCGCGCGCATCGGCGAGACACCAGCCTGTACGACCGATCGTCCGGACGCCGAACGTCTGGCGGACGCCGTCGTCGCCGCCCTGCGCGAAGGGCGGACGGCTTGGGCGGAACGCAAGCGCCCGTTCGTCGACGCGATGCGCGCGGAGGCGGACCGGCCGGCCGAACGGATCGTTGCCTTTTATGCGGGAGCGTGAATCGGCATGAGCGGACCGTGGCCGCCGAAGCCGGAGACGGTGCCGTTGTTCGGCATTCCGGTATCGAGGGCTGGTATGGACGAGACCGTCGAATATTTGGCGCGCGTAGTAGAGACGGGACGGCCGCATCGCGTCGTCACGGTGAACCCGATCATGGTGATGGCCGGGCTGCGCGATCCGCGATATATGGAAATGTTGCGCACCGCGGATCTCGTCGTGCCCGACGGCACCGGCATCGTCTGGGCCGCCGCGCGCGCAGGGGTGCCTGTGAAGGAGCGGGTGCCCGGCATCGAATTGATGTTGCGGCTTCTGGCCGTCGGGAACGAGCGCAGGTGGCGCGTCTATTTTCTCGGCGCCGCGGACGACGTCGTGCGCGAGGCGGTGGATCGCCTGGCGAGGCGGTTTCCGGGTATGGTCGTCGCCGGCGTCCGCGACGGTTACTTTTCCGACGACGAGGACGACGCCGTGGTGGAGGCGATCCGCGGCGCCGAGCCGCATCTACTGTTCGTCGGCCGATCCGCCGACCGGCAGGATCCGTGGCTTGCCCGATACAAGGAGCGCCTCGGCGTGCCGGTCATGATGGGCGTCGGCGGCAGTTTCGACGTGCTGAGCGGACGGCTGAGGCGTGCGCCGGCATCCTGGCAACGTCTCGGCCTGGAATGGCTGTACCGGCTTTTGCAGGAACCGCATCGGATTCGGCGTATGGCGGCGCTGCCGGCGTTCGTCGCCAAAGTGTTGCTGGAAAACAGGCGTATTCTCGAGTATAATAATTGGAGCGCGCATGACCATGACAAATAACGGAACAGAGCGGGGAAGGAGAAACCGATGATCGGTTGGTTGGCTGTCGCCGCGGCGGCGTTGGCGGGCGTGCTTTCGCTGGCGCTCACGCCGGCCGTGCGGTCGTTCGCGCTCCGAGTCGGGGCCGTCGACGTGCCGAACGCCCGCAAGGTACATACGCGCGTCATGCCGCGGCTCGGCGGGCTTGCGATCTATGCCGCGTTTCTCGTCGCCGCGGTGGTTGTTGTACCGTTTGCGGAAGGGACCGATTTTTCACCGAAGGTCGCGCTCGGACTGGCGCTCGGCGGCGCGGTTATCGTTTTCATCGGCGCGCTCGACGACCGGTTCGGCCTGTCGCCGAAAGCAAAGCTTCTGGGGGAAATCGCCGCCGCGGTCGTCGCCGTCTGGATCGGCGACATCCGGATCGAGCTGCTCAACGTGCCGTTCGGAGACACGGAAATCGGGACAAGCTTCCTCAGCATCCCGCTGACGATTCTGTGGATCGTCGGCGTGACGAATGCCGTCAACCTGATCGACGGTCTGGACGGCTTGGCGGCCGGTGTGTCGGCGATCGCGAACGCGACGATTCTGGCGTTGGCCGCCCTGATGGGCAACGAGACGGTCGTGCTGCTCAGCGCCGCGTTGCTCGGCGGGACGCTCGGGTTTCTCGTGCACAATTTTCACCCAGCGAAAATTTTCATGGGCGATTCGGGGGCGCTTTTCCTCGGCTTCAGTCTGGCGACCTTGTCGATTCTCGGGTTCAAGCAGGCGACGCTCGTGTCGTTCGTCGTGCCGATCGTCATTTTGGCCGTGCCGCTCGGCGATACGTTTTTCGCGATCGTGCGGCGCGTGTTGAACCGGCGGCCGATCTCGCTGCCGGATCGCGGGCATCTGCATCATTGCCTGCAACAGCTCGGGCTGTCGCATAGGCAGACGGTCGTCGTCATCTACGGCATATCGCTCTTCTTCAGCCTGTGTGCGCTGCTTCTGTCGCAGACGGCGAATTGGGCGGCTGTCATCATTGTGGCGGTGCTGCTGCTGGCGATGGAAGTGGGCGCGGAAATGATCGGCATTTTCAGCAAAACGCGCCGACCGCTGCTTAAGCTGTTTTCGCGAATTTTCTCCTGGAATTTCCGTCCGCGCAGCAACAAATAAACGCTCGGACGTCGCACTCTCGACGGCCGAAACGCGGGAGTGTCGGCGGGAAGTCGCCGCGACTTCAGTCCTGGACGCCGTTTTCGGAAGGAAGGCGCCGGGACTTTATTTTTTTTTCGCCGTTGCCGATATAGACAACGAAGGACGGTCCGGCCGCGCGGCTGCGCAAGACGGCTGCGGACGGCGCGCGTCCGACATTTCCGACGGTCACAAGGAGGAGCCATGAGGTCGACACGCATGCGGAACCGCAGACGGTGGGCTCATCTCGGATTTGCGCTGGCGATGGCGTTCGGGTTGGTGTCGCCCTTGCCGGCGGCGAACGCGGCGACGGTGCTGAACATCATGGACCTGAGCAAAAGCCAGGACGACGCGCAAATCACGCGCGTGACGACGCCGTCGATTAACGTCCGCGTCAGCGTGACCGGCATCGCCCCGACGGAGTATCAGAACATTTATTACGAAGTGACGAACCTAACGACGGGCGCGGGGCCGGTGGTCGAGAAGAACAACAAGCCTCAGCAGACCGGCGAAAATGAGATCACGTTTTTCAACGTGCCGCTGACGGAGGGCAAAAACCAGATCGTCGTCAAGTACGGCGATACGAACGCGGTCTCCTCGGCGCCGGCGTATGTGCTGTACACGCCGGTCGTCAGCATCACCGATCTGCAAATCGACGGCGTACCGTTCGCCGACGGCGGCGTCTATCCGGTCGTGCCGAAGCAGCGGTTTTTCATCACCGGCCGGGCGCCGAACGCCTCGGAAGTCGAGTTTCGGCTGGAAGGCGACCCGCGGCCGCATTTTGCGACCGTGACGAACGGCGACTTTTTCATCATGCTGGAAGACGTCAACCTGACGTCGGGCAGCCAGACCGATTTCAAGATCCGGCCCGGCACGAACCGGCTGACGATCATCGCGCGCAACGCTTCGCACACGTATTACGCGACGCGGTCGTTCGTCTACGACAACGGCAAGCCGTTCGCCTACGACGTGAAATTGCAGGAGTTAAGCTGCGATCCGCTCGATCCCAATAACTGTACCGTGCTTAGGGAGCACGATCTCGCGTTTTCGCCGACGGTGCAGTCGACCGATTTGCGCCTGGTCGGCAAGCTGAAGGTCGATCTCGACCAGAGCCAGCTGCCGACGGTCGTGACGAAGTACGTCTATGGACAGCTTCAGGCGAGCTCGGGGCTTTCCGGTTCCGTCACGCTCAATTTCGTAACGGATCCGTCCCAACTCACTCCGCCGCTGACGGGACTGACGCGACGACCGAGCTATATTTCCTATACGTTTTCCCAAAAGCTGAGCGGCGTCGGTCCGGCGCGCAATCAGACCGTGACGTTCGTGTTCGTCGACGGCAACGGTTTCAGCGTGACGGACGGATATACCTTTTTCTACCAGGACCCGAGCGGCGCCTACGTGCAGCGCGTCCATGCCGTATTGCCCGACGATTCGACCGGTCCGGAGTTGAGCGCTACGGCGCGCAACACGATTTCCGAACTTCCGTCGAAGCTGCGGGCGTTCGTCAACGACAACACGGTGAGCGTACGGGCTTATCTTGGCCAAAACCGGGAGCGCGAACTGACGGTGTCCGCCGTGACCGGCTCGTCGGGGTCGAAGTACGCGGACATTGCGATCGACGAGACGATTCCGGACGGCGCTTATACGCTGACGGTGGAACCGTACAAGACCGACCCGAGCGGGCCTATCGCTTATCCGGACGGCGTGCGCACGTACCAGATCGATATCGTCAGCGTACCGTACATCATCGTGACGAGCTTGCCGAACGGGAAAATCGTCAAAAACCTGGCGCAAGAAGACGGCTGCGGCCTGCCTTCGACCGCCTGCGTCACCGGCCGGCTCGTCAACGCTTCATTCGGAGCGGGCGGCGCGTCGCTCCAAGTGTTGCTCGACGGCGTCAGCGTGCCGTTTACGAATCCGACGAGCGGTCGTTCGTTCACGGTCGATCTGCCTTCCGCACAGGTCGACAGCCTGACCGACGGCCGGCATACGATCGTCATCCGGCTGTCCGTGGCCGGACGTCCGGTGTCGGAGAAAACGATCACGTTCTATGTGTTCCGCCAGGAAGTCCCGACGTTCGGCGACATCGCGCTCTATCCGCTGACGAGCGGATCGTCGCAGCCGGACCCGAACGCCTTCCGTCCGGGCGCCCAGCCGGGTACATACGTGACGAACGAGTCGTACGTGCGGCTGTCCGGCACGTTCGCCAACGCCAAGACGCTGACGATCACCGTCCGCACGAAGAACGACAAGGGCGAGCCGCGTACGGCTTTTCATGAATATAACGTCGTTGCGAGAACCGACGGCACCGTTTCAGTACAGCCCGGCGACGTCGCCGAGAACGTCCAACGGTTCTGGCAGACGATCAACACGTCCGGAGATCAGGGCACGTTCGACACGTATCACATCCGGCTGCAGCCGATCGGCGATACGATCATCGAGCTGACGGGCGGCAACGAGACCGGCATGGCGACGCGGACGATCACGATCACGCGCCAGCCGTTGCCGTTCCGCATTCTGGAGCCGGCGAGGATCATCAAAAACGCCGCGGGCAAAGATCAGGTCAACATCAACCAGAACTTCCTGAACATCAAACTCGAGGCCGAAGGCGCCGACCGCGTCGTGTTCGGCAAGGACGAAGCGACGCGCGATCCGAGCGATCCGTCGCGCAAGACGTTCTTGTACGAAGCGCGCAATCTCAAGCGCGGCGCCAATCCGATCAAGTTCACGGTGTTTCGCGGCAACCAGAAAGTCAACGGCGAGTTCATTGCCTTCTATACGGATACGAACGTGCCGGGCGCCGCGATCAAAATGCCGCTCGACGCGTCGATGAAAGTGTTCGGCGGCGACGTGCAGTTGAAATTCCCGCGTGATACGAAGCTCAAGCGCAACAATCCGGCCGACAGCACGCCGCTCATCACCGCCGACCGACAGATCCTGTTCGGCATCGCCGATCCGGACGACGGTCGTGTCGACCGGGAGAAATATTCGCCGACCGCGTCGACGGTAACGCAAGGTCGCGTGCTGCTGCAGTCACCGGTGCGGTTCCGACCGGCCAGTCCGCTGTACTGGATCGACGCCGGATCCGTCAAGGACCGCGCGCCGTTCGGGCAGTCGGAGCGGGATTACGCGCAGTCCGCGCTTGTCGGCAGCGGGCGCGATCCGTACGATGCAGACGTCTTTTATCTGCGAGCGGATTCCGAAGAGTTCGTGCCGACGGAACGCGGCACGCTGACGCTGAAGTTCGATCCGAACATCCGCGACAACGCCTGGCGGTACGTGACGGTGTTCCATTTCGACACCTATACCGATTACCGCGGCGTCCGCGTCTCCGGCTGGCGCAACATCGGCGGCGTCGTCGATCCGAAAAACAACACGATCACGGTGCCGATCGAGGAGTTCGGCTATTATCGCGTCATGTACATGGACAACAGCTTCAACGACGTGACGAGCCATCCGTGGGCGCGCGACGCGCTGGACACGATGTTCTCGAAAGGGCTCATGCTGAACAAGACGAGCGAGTCGTTCAGCCCGAACGAGCCGATCACGCGCGGCGAATTCGCGACGCTGCTGGTCAAGATATTCGAAATCCCGCTGAATTACGAGGGACAACCGACGTTTACCGACGTACCGACGGCCGACCCGACCGACTCGTCGAAAGGGTTGTGGGAATACAAGTACATCGAGACGGCGGCGCGGGCGGGCATCGTGCGCGGCACGGCGTTCAACCGGTTTTCGCCGGCGGCGCCTATCAGCCGGCAGGATGCGGCGGTCATGATCGCACGGGCGGCCGACCTGAAGCTGAACACCGACGACAAAAAGGTGCTGGCGAACTTGCAGAAGCAGTTCACCGACGCGAACCTGATCGACATTTATGCGCGTCCGGCCGTCGAGGCGGTTGTGAAAAAAGGGTTCATCGAGGGCAAGCAGAACGTGCTCGTGCCCGGGCAGCGCAAGCCGACGTTCTATTTCGACCCGCTACAGACGATGACGCGCGCTGAAGCGGCGATGATCGCCCTGCGCGTGATGAAGGACCAGAAGAAGATCCCGTGAGAATTGCAAAAATTTCTGCGGGGCCGCCGCAACTTTTTCGACGGTCGCGCGTTTAATACAGTGGATGCGGCGATACGAAGGGTAAGCCGCAAGGGGGATGACCGCGGAAGCGGTGTTGGCGCCCGGAATCTCTTTACTCGTCGATTGAGGCGTTGTATAATGTGAGAGTGGTGTCACACCGCGACGACCGCAGACCGCGCGCGGCCCCGGTTCATCCGCGCCGCCCGCGCGCGGGTTGACCATCGTACAGAGCAAGCGTAGGCCGAGCCGAGGAAGGGGGTGAAACCGACGATGCGAGGTTCGGGCTTACCGTTCTTCCCAACATCCCGTATCATTCAGCAGAAGAGAGTTCGAGGAGGAGAAACGAACGTGAAGAGCAGAAAACGTCTTTCCGTCTTTCTGGCAGCAAGCATGACCTTGTCCGCATTCGCTCCGGTCGCGTTCGGCGCCGAGCTGACGACGGAACAGAAATGGCAGGCGCTCGTGGACGCCGGCATTTTCGATGCCGACGGCACCGGTCAGGGTGCACAGCTCGATGCGAACATGACGCGCGCGCAGTTCACGAAAGTCATCGTGAAGCTACTGGGGCTGCAGGAAGTTAGCGACACGCCTTCGTTCGACGACGTGAAGGGCCACTGGGCCGCGGGTTACATCGAAGCGGCAAAACGTGCCGGTCTCGTCGACGGCGTGAGCGACAATCCGCCTCTGTTCGCTCCGGACAACGAGGTGACGCTGGAACAGCTGGCGAAGCTGGTCGTCGAAGCGCTCGACCTCGAGCAGTCGACCGACGCGGTGTCCGGCAAAGTGTCCGATTGGGCGAAAGGCTACGTCGCCGCCGCGGTGAAAGCCGGCCTGCTTCCGGCTTCGAGCGACTACACCGTTCCTGCGAAGCGCGAAGTTCTCGTGACGGCTACATATCAGGCCCGCGAGATTGAGGAAGGCAAGAAGGTCACGAAGATCGAATCCTTCAAGGCCGTCGGCGCGAAGAAGCTGGAAGTGAAGTTCAGCAAGGCGGTCGATACGTCGAAAGCTCAAGTCTCACTGAAAAAAGGCTCGATCCAAATCAACATCGCTAAGATCACGTATTCCGATGATAAAAAGACAGCGACGATCGAGCTTGTTACCAATCTTACGAAAGGTGATTACACAGTTACCGTTTCCGGAGTCGAAGCCAATCCGCTACAGGCTACGGTTTCGGTGGAGGATGAAAAGGTCTCGCGGATTGAATTTGTAGGTGATAAGGCTCCGCAAGACCGCAATAATCCGAATATCGTTTATGCATGGCTTAAGGTTTACAACCAATACAATGAAGAAATCACGAAGAGCGTTGTCGACAATAACAAATTGAGTGTGAGCAGCGGATACCCGACGACTACTGTAGACAATACGGGTAAGGTAACGATTCAATCCAATACTGCTTTCTTGATCGATACGAAAGTGACTGTCAGCGCCGTCCACAAAGATACGGGTGTCTATGCTGCAGCGACTTATACGGTGGCGACACCTGCTCGCGTTGCCGACATCACCATTGACAAACTTTATAATTCGAATGGTAAGACTGAAATCGACGCGAGCACGGATTTGAACACTGAACAGTTCTATCTGCTCGTTACCGCGAAAGACCAGTATGGTAACACTGTGAGTGACGTGACTTATATTAAAAACGACGTGGTGGTGAATGTCACCAATACGTCTGTTATCAATGTCGATTGGTCGGATGCAACGAAGGGAGAAGCCAATTTTACGACAGTGTCGGTAGACGGTTCGTCCAAGGTGGCGTTGCGGCTTAAGAACGGAACACCAACACAGTCTGCCGGCGTGTCGCAAGTCTTCATCTACTCGAAGACAACCGGTCGTTCTGGTTCTATCCAAATTACCGTCAAGGACAGCTCCAAGATCGACACGTTGACGCTTGAAGCGCCGGCGTTGGTCGTGGGCGGCGAAACGGTCGAAATTCCTTATACGGCCCTCGATCAATACGGTAAAGAAGTTACTGCTTTGAGTGCATTCCAGGCATTAAATGTGTCGGTTACGCAGGGTACCTATAGTTTTGAAAAAGATTATGCAACAGGGAAAGTAAAATTCAAGTATTCTGCGCCGTCGAACGTTACCAGTTCGACAACCGTGTACATGACGGTTCAGACGCAAACCTTTAAATTTACTCAGCTTCAATTCACGGTACAACCCGATTTGAAGCCTGAAGTTATCAGCGGCGTGGATGAGCTGAAGTATGCGCTTGCTCCTGGTGCGAAAACAACGATTAACCGTGATAAAATCAAAATTTATGACCAATATGGCCGGAGCAAGACGGTAGAGGACATTAAAGGTGCTTATTGCGTCCAGTTGTCGATCGACTCTGGTGCTAATAATGTGGTTCCGTCTGGCACGCTTATTAACTGCGTGAATAACAATAATAATTACACAATCGATAACAATGTGAAGTCGATTGAACTACAGGGTACAACTAATGGATCGACAACCTTCCGCTTGAAGCTTATTAAAGCTTCCGACAACTCAGTCGTGCCGAATAGCGACTATACATTTACGGTCCGTACGGTCAAGCGCGACGAAATTGTCGGTTATGAAGTGGCGGATATTCCGAAGCTGTATGCGAACGGGAATACTGACCATCGTAAAGCGCTTGACGTAACGGGTCTATTAGCAGACGGAACCAAGGTCGCAATTCCGGAGGCTGACACGAGCTACTATAATGTTTATGTGACAGGGGATCTTGGGTACGATTCCGCAACTGATTCGGTATATGCGAACGCTTGGAGCGGTGATCCTCAAGAAAAAACTTTCACGGTCGTAGTGACTGGCAATACAAATTCTGGTTCGCAAGTCATTACGAAATCCGTTGTAGCTAGTATAGCACCGCCTGAAGCCGCTACGTTGGAATTGCGTAAGAACGGAGTTGCGTGGGAACAGGGTAGTGGGTATGTAAAGGTTGCTTTGGCTAATGCAGCTAACGCTTTCAACGTGGCCGTCGATGCCGTGAAAGTCACCGACCAATACGGAGTCGAGATGACAACGGCTTCGAAATTTGCAAACGTCTTTGTGTCCAATGTGCGTGATGTAAATGGTAATCTTGTGGGTAACGGAACCTCCTTGCAAGGATTGCAAGTAGGTTGGACCTATACTGTTACGGCTGTAACTCAAAACGGTAAGTCTATTTCGTTCAAAGTCATAGTTCAAAATCCGTAATTGTGTTAATTAAATAATTAAATTTTCAAATAGACCGGGATACCCCGGTCTATTTTTTTTTTGAGTACTTTTGAGTACGCTCTGCGTGAGCGTCACTTCCTACGATGAAAGTCCGGAATAGGGCTGGCGAGCGCCTATCGTTAGCCAAAGGAAAGATGTCGGTCACGAGGTCGAAGTCGGAAAGAAGCCGAAGGCAACGCACAGACCAAGGTGCACGAACTGGATTGGAAACAAGGTTAGCGGGACGAGCATCTTGGGCGGAATGTGGACGCTCTTACGTTTCTAAGGCCTGCGGAACACGTGGAGGCCCTTCGCCCGTAGGGGGCTGTTGGCGGGAGGTAGTGGTGAAGCCGCGAGGGACCGTGGGAAGCGATGAGCTTTTCGTCGGCACACAAGTCGAACATTCTCCACACAAAGAGCAAGGCATTTGACATAAACCTTTCTAAATATGCCTGGTGCGGACTCGCATGCAGGGTAATGAAAGAGGACAATAAATGTCCCCATTCCCTTTCCGCAACTTTCCCCCGCCTGCTTCAGTCTATTACTACGGATATTCGAACCACATTAATAGGAGCGGGAAAAACCATGCGGGGAAACGGCCCATCCGGCAACCGCCTGACCGCCGTAATTGGTCTGTTGCTGACTTCCGTACTTGTTTTCCAGACTACCTTTCTTCCTGCAGATGCTTTTGCCGGTTCGGCCGAAAGTTCAACGAATCCGGTGTCGCAAAACAACTGGCTCATCTCCGAACCGATACCCATTACTGCCGGGGCAGTGCGTAAAACCGTGACCTGGCGGACACAACGGAACGGAAAGCCGGCGGAGATCGTCGCACACGTCATCGAAGTCGATCTGAACAACCCCTACGTCCGGCTGGACGTGATCGCCGATCCCGACGGCCGTCTTCCCGGGCGCAGCACCGTCCGACACATGGCAGAAGCCGCCGGAGCAGTCGCGGCCGCAAACGGCGACTTTTTCAACACGCGCGGGATCGGAACGCCGATCGGCCCGCAAATCCGGCAAGGGCGTCTTGAATCGGGTCCGACCGTTTTGTCGGGATTTTACGCCTTCGCACTCACCGTCGATCGCCGGCCGATCATCGCACCTGTCGCTTTCGAGGGGACGGTCCGAGCGCAGGACGGCGCAGTATTCCCATTGCGCGGCGTCAACAAGGAACCGTTCTGGCTGGAAAACGGCGGTCATAGTCACGCAGACAGCATTTATATGTATACCGGCGCCTGGGGCGACGTCCAACGCGGCAACGACGGTGCGACCGTGCCGACGGAGGTGCTCGTCCGAAGCGGCGTCGTCGAACAGGTCGCATTGGACAGTATTCTGAACATCACGGTTCCGCAAGACGGTTACATCCTGCGCGCGTCGGGGCGAGGCGCCGATTTTATCCGCGACCATGTGCATCCCGGCGACCGTATATCGGTCGAATACCGCCTGACGGACGCGACGACCGGACAAGTGCTGGATATGTCGCGCATCGTCATGATGATCGGCGGCCACACGATCCTCGTCGACGGGGGAAAACCGGCGACGTTCTCGCGGGAGATCGACGGCGTCGACGGCCGCACGCCGCGTGCGCGGACGGCGATCGGCCACTCAAAAGACGGCCGATACGTCTTGCTCGTCGCCGTCGAACGCAGCGGGACGAGCGCGGGCGCGACGCTGGAAGAACTGCAGCGGTTGCTCATCCGCCTCGGTGTCGACCGCGCAATCAACCTCGACGGCGGCGGCTCGACGCAGATGGTCGCCCGCCCGCTCGGCGAAACCGTCCTTCAGCTCGTCAACACGACCGAAACCGGCATCGAGCGGCCGGTCGTCAACGGCATCGGCGTGTTCACTTTGGCGCCGAAGGGACCGCTCGCCGGTCTTTTGCCCGTTGCGCCGGACGTCCTGTTTGTCGGCGAGACGCGTCCGCTCGGCGTGCGCGCGTACGATAAGTATTATAATCCAATTTCTCCAGAAAATATTCGCGCTGCATGGTCGATTTCCGGCGACGCCGCCGTTATCGCCGGAAGCGGATCGCTTCATGCGGTAAAACCCGGCTCGGCTCGGCTGCGTGTGTCGGCGGAAGGCGTCTCGGCCGAACAGACGGTTTTCGTGCCGGGACGGGAAGACATCGCCTCGATCACCCTTGTCGGTGACCTGCCGGAAAGGCTTGCACCCGGCGTCGAAATACCGCTGCCGAAGGCCCGCGTCGTCCTTCGGGACGGTCGCACTGTCGAAGCATTGCCTTCCGCTCTTGCGTGGGAGACGATCGGCCTTCGCACCAAGGTCGCAGGCGACCGTCTGATCGTCGCGGAACCGCCGGCTTCTGGGGAACGTGAGGCGTACCTGATCGCCTCTTACGAAGGCATCGCGGCGGCGCGGCGATTTCCGTCGGAATCAGCGAATCGACAAGCACGCATCCTGGCCGACTTCGATCGAGTCAATCCGCCCGTAAGGCTCAAAACCGTGCCCGACGGCGTCGCCGGCGCACTCGACCGCCGGGAAGAACCCGGGCGCGGTAACGTGCTAAGGCTTGCTTACGACTTCCGCGGCGGTGAGGGGACGAAAGCCGTCTACGCCGTTTTCGGCAACGACGACGGCGGCATCCCGGTGGAAGGCGAACCGGTCGCGCTTCGCGTCGACGTCAAAGGCGATGCCGGCCTCAACTGGGTGCGCGCCGAAGTCGAGGATGCTGGCGGCAGCGTCAAATGGATCGACCTGACGCGCAATCTGAACTGGACGGGTTGGAAAACGCTCGTTGCACCGCTTGCAGAATACGGTCTAAAATACCCGATCCGCTTGCGCAAAATCTACGTCGCCAATCCGAAGAACGGCCAGGATGAACGCGCGGCCACCGGCGAGATCGCACTCGACGACGTGGCGTTCGAATACGCAACCGACTATGCCGCCGACGGATCGAACACCGCGGGCGCACCCGCAAGCACGCGGACTGTCTCTCTGACGATCGGCAAAAAATCAATTCAGATTGACGGTAGGACCGTCGCGATCGACCAAGCGCCGATACTCGAAAACAACACGACCATGGTACCCGTGCGTTTCGTCGCCGAGGCACTCGGGGCGCGCGTCGAATGGCTGGGCGACCGGCGGCTCGTGCGCGTCTACGGAAACGGTCGGTTCGTGCAGCTCGGCATCGGCGACCCGATCGCCAGCGCAGGAGGCGTCGTCGTCCGCACTGCGGCGCCGCCGAAACTATCCGGCGGCCGCACGATGGTGCCGCTCCGCCTGATTGCCGAAGCGATGGGCTGGCGCGTCGACTGGGAGGCGAGCGGCCGCTCGGTCGTTTTGTCATCTGCTGCCGAATAAGGTATACTAGATGCTAGACTTCGAGAACCGGACGAAAGGACGTCGCATCCGATGGACGAGATGAAGGCTTTATTGAACGCGATTTTGGAGCGTCTGGACGTGCAGAGCGCCAAAATCGATAAGCTCCAGATCGACGTGGACCGGCTGCACGGCCGCATGAGCGCGCTGGAGGACCGCATGGACAAGCTGGAGACCCGGATGGACAGTCTGGAAACGCGCATGGACAAGCTGGAGAACCGCATCGACGCGCTCGAACACGAAGTGCACGATCTTCGCCTGGAAGTCCTGGACTCCCGATACGATCTCGTCCGCCGCGTGCGCCGGCAAGAGGGGCACCTGCACATGCTGGACGAAGAACTGACGGCCGTCCAGACGCGCTTAAGAGAACTCGAACACGCACGCGCATAGATGGGGATCGGCGATGGCGAAGGGCAAATGCAACAGCATCATCGTTTACGCATCGATTCTTGCCGCTGTGCTGATCATCGTCGCCGCCGCCGACTGGAGGGCAGACGCAGGCTCCGCTCAGCCGGTACCGGGTTCCGTCGACGACCCGCTCGTCACGAAAAGCTACGTCGACCGCCTGATCGAGGAAAAACTCGGCGGCCGCGCATCGTCTCCCCCGCCGTCCGCACCGTCGACGCCGGCGGCATCGTCCTGGAAAGTCGAAGTGCTCAAACCCGGCATGAAACTCGTCGGCGGCGAAGGCGCGTTCGTCGTCGTCCGCAACGGCGACGTCGTCGCGTTCAGCACCGACGGCAACGGCATCCCCGATTTGACGGCGGGCGTCGACATCCAGAACGGGCAAAAAGTCGAACCGAACCATCTATTGCTGTTTCCCCGCGAAGGGACGCGCGGCATCACGCCGGGCCCGAAACAGACCGGCGACGTGTGGGTCGTTGTACAGGGCCGCTACACAATCGTGGAAACCGGCGGACAGCGCTGAACGGAACAGGCGGGCGGAGACGGGTCGGATTCCCGTCTCCGTTTTTGTCCGCCGTATGGTATAATGAAAGCGTGCAGCGTCTGTTGTAAAGCCGCAAAGCATGGTATAAAATAAACATCTAGAATTCCAAGCGGATCACCCGGCAAGGACGAAGCGTAGTCCGGCCGTGCGTCGCAAGAGGAGGTACGCAGCCGTGGCCCAGGTCGTGGAGAAAATCGTTCAGACCGGTACGGATCGCGTCAAGCGCGGTATGGCGGAAATGCAAAAAGGCGGCGTCATCATGGACGTCATGAACGCCGAACAGGCGAAAATCGCGGAAGCGGCCGGCGCGACCGCCGTCATGGCGCTCGAGCGCGTGCCCGCGGACATTCGCGCGGCCGGCGGCGTGGCGCGGATGGCGGACCCGGCGATCATCGAAGAAGTGATGAAAGCCGTCTCCATCCCCGTCATGGCCAAAGTGCGCATCGGCCATTACGTCGAGGCGAAAGTGCTCGAGGCGCTCGGCGTCGACTACATCGACGAAAGCGAAGTGCTGACGCCTGCCGACGAACAGTTCCATATCAACAAAAAAGAATTCACCGTCCCGTTCGTCTGCGGCGCCCGCGATCTCGGCGAAGCGTTGCGCCGCATCGGCGAGGGCGCGTCGATGATCCGCACGAAAGGCGAAGCCGGAACGGGCAACGTCGTCGAGGCGGTCCGGCATATGCGGCTGATCATGTCGCAAATCCGCAAAATCCAGAACATGTCGGAAGACGAACTGATGGCCGAAGCCAAACAGCTCGGAGCACCTTACGAACTCGTGCTCGAGGTGCATCGGACGGGCCGGCTGCCGGTCGTCAACTTCGCCGCCGGCGGCATCGCCACGCCCGCCGACGCCGCGCTCATGATGCATCTCGGTGCGGATGGCGTTTTCGTCGGATCCGGCATTTTCAAATCCGAAAATCCGGAAAAATACGCCAAAGCCATCGTTCAGGCAACCGCCAATTACCAGGACTATGAGTTGATTGCCCATCTGTCGCGCAACCTCGGCGCACCGATGAAAGGCATCGAGATCGGCAAACTGGAATCGCGCCTTCAGGAACGCGGCTGGTAAAAAAGATTTCCCGACGCGGCTGAGCGGCCCGACGTATCGACCCGACGGGCGTAAGGCTCTGATACATGGGGCGACAGCGTAAAGGACGTGATGGACGATGGCGAATTCCCCAATCAAAGTCGGCATCCTGGCGTTTCAGGGCGCGGTGGAGGAGCACGCGCGCATGGTCGCCCGCGTCGGCGCCGAACCGGTGGCGGTTCGCCGCAAGGAACAGCTTGCGGAACTCGACGGTCTTATCTTGCCCGGCGGCGAAAGCACGACGATCGGCAAACTGATGCGCGTGCACGGCCTGCTTGAGGCGATCCGCGAATTTGCCTCAGCGGGCAAGCCCGTGTTCGGCACGTGCGCCGGCCTCATCCTGATGGCCGACCGCATCAGCGGCCAGGAAGAAGCCCACCTTCGCCTGATGGACATGACGGTTTCCCGCAACGCATTCGGCCGCCAGCGCGAAAGCTTCGAGACCGACCTGGACGTCAAGGGCTTCGACTCGCCGATGCGCGCCGTCTTCATCCGGGCGCCGTGGGTTGAAGAAGTCGGTCCCGGCGTCGATGTGCTCGCCGTGTATGGAGGCCGCGTCGTCGCCGCGCGGCAGGGGCATCTTCTGGCCGCGGCTTTCCATCCGGAACTGACCGACGATGTGCGCATGCATGAACTGTTTCTCGACATGATCCAGGAAAACCGCGAGGTGGCGGCAGAGCCGCGCCCGGTATAACGCGACGCCCGTTCGGCCGGTTTCGTCCGACATCCAGCCGAACGGTGAAAATCGACGGCGGAGGCGTTCGAATTTGCTGGATATTCGACTGCTCAGACAAGAACCGGAGCGGGTTCGGGAGGCGCTGGCTAGACGCGGACGGCCGTTTCCCGAACTCGATCGTTTTTCCGAAGTCGACGGCAAACGCCGCGAAGTGATCCAGGAAGCCGAGCGGCTGAAAAACCGGCGCAACGTCGTATCGGAAGAGATCGCCGTCCTTAAGAGGCAAGGCCGAAACGTCGACGCATTGATCGCCGAAATGCGCGACGTCTCGGACCGCATCAAGCAGCTCGACGAGCAGCTGCGCGCCCTGGAAGCCGAACTGGCGGACATCCTTTTGGCCCTTCCCAATTTGCCGCACGACAGCGTGCCGGACGGCGAATCCAACGCCGACAACGTCGAGGTGCGGCGGTGGGGCGAGCCGCCATCGTTTTCGTTCCAACCGAAACCGCACTGGGACATCGCCGCCGGTCTCGACCTGCTCGACTTCGAGGCCGCGGCGAAAGTAACCGGTACCCGGTTCGTTTTTTATAAAGGCCTCGGCGCGCGGCTCGAACGGGCGCTCATCAATTTTATGATGGATTTGCACGGCTCGAACGGGTACACGGAAATGATTCCGCCCTATATCGTCAACCGCGCCAGCCTGACGGGGACGGGACAATTGCCGAAATTTGAAGAAGACGTTTTCAAGCTGGAAGGAACTGATTACTTCCTCATCCCGACCGCAGAAGTTCCGGTAACGAACTACCATCGCGACGAAATACTGGACATCTCCGAATTGCCGAAACGCTACGTCGGCTACAGCATGAACTTCCGCTCGGAAGCCGGCGCTGCGGGCCGGGATACGCGCGGCCTCATCCGGCAACACCAGTTCAATAAAGTCGAACTGGTGAAATTGACGACGCCGGAAACCTCCTACGACGAGCTTGAACAGCTGACGGCGGATGCCGAGCGCGTACTGCAACTGCTCCGCCTGCCTTATCGTGTCGTCGTCCTCTGTGCGGGCGACCTCGGCTTCGGCGCGGCCAAAACATACGATCTCGAAGTATGGATGCCGGGCGCTGGCGTCTATCGCGAAATCTCGTCGTGCAGCAACTTCGAAGACTTCCAGGCGCGGCGCGCCAACATCCGCTTCCGTCGCGAACCGAAAGCGAAACCGGAATTCGTTCATACGTTGAATGGTTCGGGCCTCGCCGTAGGCCGCACCGTCGCCGCCATACTAGAAAATTACCAACAGGAAGACGGCAGCGTCGTCATTCCGGAAGTATTGCGCCCCTACATGGGCGGACTCGACCGCATCGCGAAAGCATAAAAAGCGCGGTTGGGTTCGCAAAACGGATGCGTTTTTGCGAAAAAATCGTCCGCCCTATGGACGTTCCGCTTCCGGCTGGTGTATAATGGAATATGCGCCGGCCACCCGACGGCGAAGGGGAGGTGAAAACGGATGGACGAGCAGTCGGTCATCCTGCGGAAAGTGTTGGAGTCGCTCGAAGTTCTTCATGCCAAAACCGATGCGATCCAGCATGAAGTACATGAGTTGCGGGGTGAGACGGCGTTTTTGAGAGACGAAGTCGGCCGTCTGCGCCGCGACGTGGACGAACTGCGTCGCGACGTCGACGGACTGCGCCGTGACGTCGACGAACTGCGCCGCGACGTGACCCGGCTGAACGCGGAAGTCGGCGAATTGCGCCGCGACGTGGACGAACTGCGCCGTGACGTGGACGAACTGCGCCGTGACGTGGACGAACTGCGCCGTGACGTAACCCGACTAAACGAGGACATGAGCGGCCTGCGGCAGGAAGTCGGACAGTTGAATCAAAAATTGGAACACGGCTTTTCAGAAATGTCGGGCCGTCAGCGTTCGTACGAAAAACGGCTGAAAACCGTTGAAGAGGACTTGGCGATCCTCGAGGAGAAGGTCGAACGAATAGCGGGATAAATTCCCTTCGTCTTTCGGCTGACCGAACGGTTGCGGACGACCGAAATCCCAGTGTATGATCGAAGTGGCGTGGAGAGGTACCGAAGTGGTCATAACGGGGCGGTCTTGAAAACCGTTGGGGCGTCAAGCCCACGTGGGTTCGAATCCCACCCTCTCCGTAAACGGACGGGATGGTTTGGAAGAGCGGCTTCATATTCCAAGACAACTTTTTGAGGAGAGAAATGTCTTGAACGAACAAACGGTTATTCTCCGCAAAGTACTAGAGTCGCTCGACGTGCTGCATGCGAAGGTCGAATCGATGGACCGTCGGCTGGACGCCGTGCAAGGTGAAGTCGTTGCTCTTCGCCAAGAGGTCCATGACCTTCGGAAAGACATGGACGATATGCGCAGGGACATGGACGATATGCGCAAGGAGATGGACGATATGCGCAAGGACATGGACAATATGCGTAGAGACATGGACGCCAGATTGACTGCATTGCACGAGAGCGTGATCCATGTGGAGCGGAAAGTGGAAGCGGGGTACGTCGGCACGCTTGAACTGTCCGTGCGGGTGCGGACGCTCGAACGCCGTGTCGACGGTGTCGAAAACGATCTTTCGCGAATTCAGGTGAAAGCCGGTTGAGGACGGCCGTCGCACTGAGCGACACAGAGGCGGCAGGGCAAAAACGCAAGAATAATGGGACTCTGCCGCCGCGATCATGGCCGTTGCAATCATCGGTCGGCTATGCTATAATCACACTTGCCGTCATCTAAATGACGATCCGGCCGCATGGAAAGATACCCAAGTGGTCCAAGGGGGCTGACTCGAAATCAGCTAGGCGCCCGTTGAGGGCGTGCGTGGGTTCGAATCCCACTCTTTCCGTGAGTGCCGGAGGACCCGCTTGGCACAAGCGGGTTTTTTCATTGTCTATCTCCTTGCTCCCGCCGTTGCCGGGCCGTCCGATGTTGCGTGAACGGCGGGGGCCTTCAGTCCGCAAGGAGGTGAGGGCGAATGCGCAACTACGAAGTGATGTTTATCCTTCGGCCGGATCTGGAAGATGAGGCGCTTCAAGCGGCGACGGACAAGTTTCGCTCCATCATTACCAGCGGCGGGGAAATCCGCAAGGAAGACGTATGGGGCAAACGCCGTCTCGCTTATGAAATCCGGCGGTTCCGCGAAGGGTACTATGTCGTGATCAAATTCAGCGCGACGCCGGACGTCGTGAAAGAGCTGGATCGCGTGCTCCGGATTTCGGACGAAGTGATCCGCCATCTCATCGTCAAGGACGTGGCCTGATCATGTTGAACAGGGTCATCCTGATCGGCAGGCTGACGCGCGACCCCGAGCTGCGCTATACGCCGGCGGGCGTCGCCGTCGCGCAGTTTACGCTCGCGGTCGATCGGCCGTTTTCCAACCAGCAGGGCGAGCGAGAGACGGATTTTATTCCCATCGTCACGTGGCGCCAGCTGGCGGAGACTTGCGCGCAATATTTGCGCAAGGGTCGATTGGCGGCAGTAGAAGGGCGGCTGCAGGTGCGCAGCTACGACAACGCCGAAGGACGGAAAGTCTACGTCACCGAGGTGGTGGCGGACAACGTGCGGTTTCTCGAACCGCCTTCGGCGCACGCCACAAGGACGGAAACCTCGACGGGAAACCTGCCGCCGTATTCGGCATATGTCGGTTCGGGCGGTGCAGCGGGCGCCGGTCCCGGTGCTTCTGCCGGGGCGGCGGGGCGGCCGGCGGGAGCGTACGCGGGCGCGGAAAGCCGCGAGCGGGACCCGTTCGACGACGGTCAGCCGATCGACATTTCCGACGACGATTTGCCGTTTTGACATCGCATCGGGAAAGATGGGGGTGAATCAGCTGTGACGACCAATCCGAAACCGGCAGATGAACAGCGACAGACCGAGGCGCGCGGGGAAGCGCGCGTCGAGCGGGCGGAACGTTCCGAACGCCGTTACGGCGGCCGCCGCGGGCGCAACAAGCGGCGGAAAGTATGCTATTTTACAGTCAACAAGATTCCGTACGTCGACTACAAGGACGTCGATACACTCAAAAAATTTATCAGCGAGCGCGGCAAAATTTTGCCCCGGCGCGTCACCGGTACGTCGGCAAGATACCAGCGCATGCTGACGACTGCGATCAAACGGGCGCGCCAGATGGCGCTGCTGCCGTACGTGACGGACTGACGGCGTCTCAATCGACGCGGCGCGGGACGGTACGGGGGGCGAGGCAGCGGGACAGGAAAGCCGAAGGTGTTTGTCGCCTTCGGCTTTTCTTCGTATAATAAACTCGTGGGAAAGGGCGTGGTCCGAAAAGAGGGTGAAACGGTTGAGCCGCCGTCTCGGATACGCAATCGGCTGGGGTACGGCCGGCGTCTTGTTGCTGTTAGCGTCGGCGACGCCGCTGGTCATCGCGACCGTGCACCTGTTGATGGTGCCGCCGGTCATGCTGGCGGCGCGGCTAACGCCGAAGGGATTTGCCGGTTCGTTCGCCGCCGTCGTCGCGGTCGCCTACGGTTTGCCGGCGGCGGCCGGAATGCCGGAATGGGGTATGGTACTGGCGGTTCCGGCGATTTTTTTTCTGATTCCTTCGGTGCTGATGGGAACGATGTACAGGCGGAAAACCGCGGCGTTCACGACAGTGGCGGCGGCGGCGATCGCGCTGCTCGCGCAGTGGCTCGTGATTTTCGTCGGGCTTTATGCCGCTGGCATCAATGTCGTAGCGGAGCTGGAACAGTTTCTGCGCGAAAGTATTCGGGAAGCGGTGCGGTTTTGGGGATTGCGCGTGGAGGACGGTGAGACAGAACAAATCGTCCGTATGTTCTCCCGGGCGATCCCGTTGATGTTGATCGGGTTTTCCGTTTATTACGCCGCATTGACGCATGCGGTCGCCAGGCGGCTGCTCGCGCTTCACGGGGAGACGGTTCCCGGCATGCCGCCCGTGCGCGACTGGATGTTGCCGAAGTCGCTGGTCTGGGTTTACGTGGTCGTGCTGTTGGCGGACATGTTCACGCGGCCGCAGCCGGACTCGGCATTGGCGGCCGTGCTGGCGAACGTGCTGCCGATTTTGCAGTTTGCGTTTTCCGTTCAAGGCGTATCGTTTTTGTCGTTCTGGATGCATCATGCGCGCGGGCGAGGGCGGGTGACGGCGATTACGGCGTTTGTGCTCGTTTTGCTGTTTCCGCCGGCGACGGTGCTGGCCAGTCTGCTCGGGGTGTTCGACGTGGCGTTTCCTCTTCGGGAACGCGTTCGCCGCAGATGAGAGCGGGAGCGAATCGAAACATGGCGGAGTGGCGAAAAAGGCAAGACGTCAGCTGGAGAACGGTCGGGCTCGGCCTGTTCACGGCGGCGGTCGCCGCGGGCTGGTTCGCCCTCGACTGGCGGGCCGGGTTGGCGGCCGAGGCGGTGGCGGCGGGGGTTATATACGCCTATTGGCGGCTGGAGTGGTCCGAATGGCGGATTTGGCGCCGACGGGTCGCGGGGCTGTCGTACCGCGTGCGCAAAGCGGGCGAGGAAGCGTTCAACGGTTTACCGCTCGGCATTGTGCTGTATGACGAATCCGGACGCATCGAGTGGCACAATCCGTTTTTCCGCCGCATGACCGGGGAAGAGTCGGCGGTGGGGCGGTATTTGTCCGAATGGTTTCCGGCGCTTCGTCTGAAAAAAGACCGCGACGAAGTGGTCGTGCTGCCGCTCAGCGACCGCGTATACGAGGCGCATTTACGGCCTTCCCGGCGGCTCGTTTATTTTTTCGACGTGACTGAACGCGCCGTCTTGCAGAAAAAGATGGAAGAAGAGCGTCTCGGCGTCGGCATCGTCATGATCGACAACCTCGATGAAGCGTCCCAGAGCATGGACGACCAGACGCGCAGCATGCTGACGGCGAAAGTGACGGGCGAGATCACGAACTGGGCGGCCAAGTACGGGATGCTGCTCAGACGGATGTCGTCGGACCGGTTTCTCGTGTTGTTCACGCAGCGGACGCTTCAGGCGCTTGAACAGTCGCGTTTCGACATTCTCGACCACGTCCGGGAACTGACGGCCGGCCAAAAGGTGCCGCTCACGCTCAGCATCGGCCTTGCGATCGGCTTCGACGGTCTGCCCGAACTCGGGCAGATGGCCCAGACGAGTCTCGACATGGCGCTCGGCCGCGGCGGCGATCAGGCGGCGGTGCGGATCGGGGAACGCTACTTTTTTTACGGCGGCAAAACCGGCGCGATCGAACGGCGCACGCGCGTACGCGCTCGCGTCGTCGCCCATGCGCTGCGCGACTTGGTCCGCGATAGTGAAAACGTCATCATCATGGGCCACCGGCTGGCCGATATGGACGCGCTCGGTGCGGCGATCGGCATGCGGCGGGCCGTGCGGGAGCTTAACAAGGAAGCTTATATCGTGCTGGAAAGCGTCAATCCGTCGATCGAGAGATTGATGGACCGCGTCCGGCGGGAAGAAGGGCTGATCGGCTGGTTCATCGGTCCGGACGAGGCGATGGGAATCGCGACGCCGCTTTCGCTGGTCGTCGTCGTCGACACGCACCGGACGTCGATGGTCGTTGAGCCGCGACTGCTACGCCAGACGTCGCGGGTGGCGGTCATCGACCATCACCGCAGGGGGGAGGATTTCATCGCCGATCCGACGGTCGTCTACCAGGAACCGCACGCCTCGTCGACGTGCGAGCTGGTCGCGGAGCTTTTGCCCTATTTTCACGACCGGGTGTCGCTGACGGTGTTGGAAGCGACGGCGCTTTTGGCGGGCATAGTCGTCGACACGAAACAATTTACGCTGCGGACGGGGGCCAGGACGTTCGAGGCGGCGTCGTTTCTGAGGCGGCACGGCGCCGACCCGGCGCTTGCTCGGGAATGGCTGCGAGAGGATTTATCAGAATTTCTGGAAAAAGCCGAGTTGATCCGCAACACCGTGATCCTGTACGACCGGTTTGCTTTGGCGGTGGCGGACCCCGACCGGTCGTATTCCCAGCTCGTCATCGCGCAGGCCGCCGATACCTTGCTGGAGATGGGAGGCGTCGAGGCGTCGTTCGTCGCGGCGGAACGTCCGGACGGGAAAATCGGCATCAGCGCCCGCTCCACCGGAAGCGTCAACGTCCAGCTGATCATGGAGCGGATGGGTGGGGGCGGACATTTCACGAACGCGGCGGCGCAAGTCGACGGGCCGCTGGAGAAAGTCGCCGGTCGGTTGCGCGAAGTGTTGAACGAGTTTGCCGGCGAGGAGGGATTCGGGGAATGAAAGTGATTTTCCTGCAGGACGTCAAGGGCCAGGGGAAAGCGGGAGAAATCCGGGAAGTGGCGGACGGCTACGCGATGAATTATTTGATTCCCCGCGGGTTGGCAATCGCCGCCACCGAGGGAAACGTCAAGGCGCTGGAACAGCGCCGGCGTTCAGAGGAATACCGAAAAGCCAAAGAAAAACGGGAGGCGGAAGAACTCGCCACGCGATTGTCGCAGATCGAGCTGAAGCTGACCGCCAAGGCCGGCAAGGACGGCAAGCTGTTCGGTTCCATCACCAACAAACAGATTGCCGACGAGCTGGAGCGGCAGTTCAAGATCGTGCTCGACAAGCGGAAAATCGTACTCGACGAGCCGATTCGGACGGTCGGCCGTACGACGGTGGAGCTGAAACTGCATCCCGATGTGACCGGCCGTCTGAACGTCCACGTGCTGGAGGCGTGAATCCGCCATGAGCGAGGATTGGGCGGCCGATCGCACCCCGCCGCACAGCCTGGAGGCGGAACAGGCGCTGCTCGGCGCGATTTTGCGCGATCCCGGCGTGCTGCCGTCGGTCATGGCCAAAATTTCGGCGGAAGATTTTTACCGGGCGGCCCATCAGCGCATTTATGCGGCGATGGTCGAGCTGGCGCAGGACAACGAACCGGTCGATCTCGTCACGCTGACCGCCCGGCTCGTCGACCGCCGGCAGCTGGAAGAAGTCGGCGGCGTCTCTTATTTGGCGAAGCTTGCGCAGTCCGTTCCGACGGCGGCGCACGCGGAGCATTATGCCGGTATTGTCGAGGAAAAAGCGGTTTTGCGGCGGTTGATCCGCGCGGCGTCCGAGATTGCGGCAAGCGGCTATACCGAGACAGAAGACGTCGAACGGCTGCTGAACGAAGCGGAACACCGCATTCTCGACATCGCCCGCCGGCGCGCAAGCGGCGGCTTCGTCGCGATCCGCGACGTGCTGATGCGCGTGTTCGAGCAGATCGAGTTTCTTTATCACCACAAAGGCGGAACGACGGGACTGCCGAGCGGTTTTCACGATCTCGACCGGCTGACGTCGGGGTTTCAGCGTTCCGATCTGATCATCATTGCGGCACGGCCGTCAGTAGGAAAGACGTCGTTCGCGCTCAACATCGCGCAAAACGTCGGCGTCCGCGCCAAAGAGACGGTCGCCATCTTCAGCTTGGAGATGGGCGCGGTACAACTGGTGCAGCGCATGATCTGCGCGGAAGCCAACGTCGACTCGTTCAAGCTGCGCACCGGTCAGCTCGATCCGGACGACTGGGAAAAGCTGACCATGGCGATCGGAACGCTGTCGGAAGCGAACATTTTCATCGATGATTCGCCGAGCCTGACCGTGTTCGACATCCGCGCCAAGTGCCGTCGGCTGAAGCAGGAGCGCGGCCTCGGCCTCGTCGTCGTCGACTATCTGCAGCTGATCCAGGGGCGCGGTCGGTCGGACAACCGCCAACAGGAAGTGTCGGAAATTTCTCGAATGCTCAAGCAGATCGCGCGCGAGCTCGACGTGCCGGTCATCGCGTTGTCGCAGCTCAGCAGGAGCGTCGAGCAGCGCCAGGACAAGCGGCCGATGATGTCCGATCTGCGGGAATCCGGCGCGATCGAGCAGGATGCGGACATCGTTGCGTTTTTGTACCGCGACGATTATTACGACAAGGATACGGATAGGAAAAACATCGTCGAAGTCATTATCGCCAAACAGCGCAACGGTCCGACTGGAACGATCGAGCTGGCTTTTTTAAAAAATTACAACAAGTTCGTCAGCCTGGACCGAAAACATACGGCCGTACCCGGTGCGTGAGGAAAGCGCGGCCGGGCGGATGGACAGTCGGCCGGTGCGATGTTTGCTCGGTGGAAGGGTTTCGGCCGAGGTGCGCGGAAAAGACGAACATTCGGTGCGATATTTGTTCAGATTGTTCGTTTTTTATTGACTTTTCGGCCGTGCGCTGCTACACTGATGATGCCCGCGAGGGCCTGTCGCCCCTTGCGCAGGGGCGAAACGAGAACAGCGGCGGGAGGAATCCGCATGTCCACGGTGGTTGTCGTCGGAGCGCAATGGGGAGACGAAGGCAAGGGCAAGGTGACGGATTTCCTCGCCGAGCGGGCGGACGTCGTCGCCCGCTACCAAGGCGGGGACAACGCCGGCCATACGATTTCGATCGGCGGGCGTCAGTACAAGCTGCATCTGATTCCGTCCGGCATTTTTTATTCCGACAAACTGTGCGTCATCGGCAACGGCATGGTCATCAATCCGAAATCGCTCGTCCGGGAGATCGACTATTTGCACGCCAACGGCTTTTCGACCGATAACTTACGCGTCAGCGACCGCGCGCACCTGATCATGCCCTATCATTTGCTTCTAGACGGGCTGGAAGAGGATCGCAAGGGCGCCAACCGCATCGGCACGACGCGCAAGGGTATCGGACCGGCCTACATGGACAAGGCGGCTCGCAGCGGCATCCGTGTCGCCGATCTGATGGACGCCGCCGTGTTCGAGAAACGTCTGCGCGATTTAGTGGCGGAAAAAAACGCTCTGCTGAAACTGTACGGCGCCGAAGGACTCGACGCCGACGCCATCCTGGAGGAATACCTCGCCTACGCGGAGCGCATCCGCCCGTACGTGACGGATACGTCGGTCGTACTCAACGATGCCATCGACGCGGGCAAGAAAGTGTTGTTCGAAGGCGCGCAGGGCGTCATGCTCGACATCGATCACGGCACGTACCCGTACGTGACGTCGTCTAATCCATCGGCAGGCGGCGTCTGCATCGGCTCCGGCGTCGGCCCGACGAAAATCCGCGAAGTGATCGGCGTCGTGAAGGCGTATACGACCCGCGTCGGCGACGGGCCGTTCCCGACCGAGCAAAACAACGAGATCGGCGACCGGATCCGTGAGCGCGGCAACGAATACGGTACGACGACCGGTCGGCCGCGGCGCGTCGGCTGGTTCGACAGCGTCGTCGTCCGGCATGCGCGGCGGGTCAGCGGAATTACCGGCCTTGCGCTCAATTCGTTGGACGTCCTGACCGGGCTCGATCCGGTGAAAATTTGCGTCGGCTATCGGTATCGCGGCGACATGATCGGGCATTATCCCGCCAATCTCGGCGTGCTGGCGGAATGCGAGGCGGTCTACGAGGAGATTCCGGGGTGGCATGAGGACATTTCCGGCGTGCGGAGGCTTGAGGATTTGCCGAAATCGGCTCGGCTTTTTGTGGAGCGCGTGGAGGCGCTGACCGGCGTTCCCGTCGTGCTGTTTTCCGTCGGCCGCAACCGCGAGCAGACGAATCCCGTGCGGCCGATTCCCGGCTGGAACTGAGGCGAAACCGGACGGCGTATGATCCGTAAACATGTATAGAACGACCGAAACCTGCCCGAAGGAGGACGTTGCCCGATGTCGCTGTTCAAACGGCTGCGCGACCTGACGCTGGCCAACGTGTACGCCCTGATCGAGAAAGCGGAAGACCCCGTGAAGATGACCGACCAGTATTTGCGCGACATGCAGGAAGACCTGGAGGAAGCGGAACGCGCTGTCGCCGCCCAGATCGCGCTGGAGAAAAAGTTCAAGCAGCTGTACGAGGAACAGGAGGCGCTCGTCCGCAAGCGCGACGAGCAGGCGCACGCCGCGGCGAAGATGAAGGATGTCGATCTCGCCCGCCGAGCGCTGGAAGAGAAAAAGGCGGCGGAACAAAAAATGGCGGAATACAAGGCCGCCTACGAACAGAACAAAGAAGCCGCCGACCGGCTGCGCGCCAAACTGGAAGAGATGCGCCGGCAGTACAATGAACTGAAGAACAAGCGCGACACGCTCGCCGCACGGGCCAATGCGGCCAAGGCGCAGGTCGAGATCAACCGCGCGATGGCCGGCATGTCGGCGGACACGGCGCTGGCCGGCCTGAAACGAATGGAAGAGAAGGTCCTGCAGCTGGAAGCGCAGGCCGAAGCTTCGAACGAGCTGGGCTCCGCGCCGAAATCGCTTGACGACGAGTTCGCAAGCCGGCTTAAGGATCGTGAAATTGAGGAGGAGCTCGCGGAACTGCTGAAAAAATACGAAGGGTAACCCGGTTTCGGGTTGCCTTTTTTGCGGGGAGGATGTCCGTGGACGTTTGGGTCGTGCTGGGGATGTTCGTCTGGACGGCTGCCTCGTTCGTGTTGTTGTTCCTGCTGATGGCTGTCGACGCGTTGTTTACGGGATACCGCGACTTGGCGGAAATTCGCGACGGCAATCTCGCGGTAACGGTCCGTTTCGTGATGAAGCTCGGCGCCCAAGGCGTCATTCTCGCCCGTTCGATCGCGACGTCGAACGAGCTGTGGCAGGCGCTTCTGGCGTCGGCCGTTTCGTTCGTCATCCTGATGTTGCTGGAGCTGGCCGTTCGTCTGCTGTTGCGCGCGTCCGCGAAACTCGATCTCGACCGCGGGACGAAAGAGGGCAAGGCCAATTACGGCTTGTTCGCCGGATCGCTGCATCTGGTCGGCGCCCTCGTACTGGCGGCGAGTCTGTGAAACGGAGGATCGCCCGATGCGGCTTTTGAATCGGCTCGGCCGGCTGTTGCGAAAAAACGAGCCGCTCCGGTCGGAGCGGTCGGCGCTGGACGTAGCGCCTGGCGACATGATGGAAATCGGTCTTGTCGTCTATGAAGTCGTCGGCACCGTCCGCTACCGCAACCGCCGCTCGCTCGTGGCGACGCTACGGGACGGCACTCGCATTCGGTATCTCGAGATCGAGGAGCGGGAGACGACGGCGTTCGTGCTGTTCGATCCGATAGACGGACGGCTGGACACACCGGAGGAAATCCCGACGACGATCGAGATGGAAGGCAGATCGTATTATCTCGAGGAACGCTTCTCCGGATTCGTCGACGTGGCGGGGCGGACGCCGTTTTCCGCGGGCGGGGAGCAGTACGTGTGGCTGTTTCAGTCCGACGACCGGCGCCGGCTGCGTATTGAATGGCAGGACGGCCGGATCATGCTTTATGAGGGGGAATCCGTGTTGCCCGCGGAAGTCCGGTTGATCCGCGGCGCGCGCTGACGGGAGGTGACGCCGCCATGCGGTTTTGGATGCGGGGATGGCTCAAACTGTTGCTCGCGCTCGCGGTGGCGTCGTCCGCGGCCGGCTGCGGCGGCGGACGGGCGACGGTGCAATACCCGTTGGAATCGGTGTCGGACACCGGCGCCGGTCGGTCGTTCGTCTACCGGGCGGCGGGCCGGTCCGTGCCGGACGTGGCGCGCGAGCTGATCGCAAGCGACCGACCGCAACAGGTGTCGCCGGAAAACCCGGAGCGCATGTTTCTCGTTTATCCCGACCGACTGGTACATCTGCAGCGCGATCCGAACCGGCCGGCCGACACGCTGATCGAAATCAGCGACCGCGCGTTCGTACAGCAGCAGTACGACGTTTCCTTCCTGCAGATGTATTTACTCGCGGAGGCGCTCGACGAGCTGTTCGACGCCGCGAAACCGAAGACAGGCCACTATCGCGGTTACACCGAGCGCGACGTCTATCGGCCGACGACCGTCTACCGCGCGCCGACGGACGCCGACCGCAAAGCGGCTCCGCCGCTGACGGTCGACCGTAAAGGGCAGATTTTCAAACGCGCGGATTTGCCTCCGGCATCTTCGGACGCCAAAATCGGCGGTTCGGGCGACGTGTTCAAAAAAGCGCCGGTTTCCGTCGCCGAACCTTCCCAGCGTTCGACAGGCTCGACCGGTACGATCCGCAAAAACACCGCGTCCGGCGAAGTGAAGCCGAAATCGTCGGTTTTCTCCCAGCCTCGGCCGCGTTCTCCACCGAAGACGCGCGTCGGAAGCAAAGGACGAATTATGGTTCGCCGCTAGCATTTAGTTTCGACCGACGTTTAATCCCGCGGCGATTCGGGCAAGACTGGAAGTAAAATTTCGGTTTGCTCGAAAAACGAGAGGAAGACGGTCGCGGGATGAAATGGCTATGGCGACTTTGCCGGTTGGCTGTCGAAGCGGCGTTGATCGGCGCGGTTTCCGTGTTCACCGTTTGGTATACGGTGACCGAACAGATGAATGCGGTGTGGCGCGAACTTTCGATTTCGCCGCCCGATGCGGCGTTCGATCCGGCGGAATATGTGTCGGCGTTGGCGCGGCGGGCCGCGCCGTTTTTTTCCGCGGCGGAGCGGAAGGATGCCGGTGCGACGGCCCGGACGGGGGCGGATGCCGATTTGGCTGACGAACAAGAAGGCCGGGATGAGGCGCAACCGGTCTGGAATGCCGTTACCCCGAACCCTGCGTCTTCAGTTTCTTCGATTGCATCGGCAACGCCGTCGGCAGCCGTTTCGCCGCTTCCGCCGTCCGTGAATCCGGAAAACGGCGCGACGCCTGCTACAGGATTGTCCGCTGGTTCTTCGCCCGATCGTCCGGCCGTCGCCGTGACGGAGCAGCAAATTCTCGAACTTCGCAATCGGCTGAGCGAAGCCGACAAAAAACGCGTTTTCGATCTTTTATCGGCGCGGCTGACGGCGGATGAAATCGGGCGCATCGCCGATTTGTTCGAGGACGGCCTTACGGAGGCCGAACTGAAAGAAATCGACGGCATCGTGGCACAGCGTCTCAGCCCGGCGGAATATGCGGAGCTGACGAGAATTCTCGCGATTCGCGCCGATACGGATTGAAAACGGTTGAAATTCGCCCTCTCCCTGTGGTAAAGTAGAAATCGCGGATTTCCCGCGATTGCCGGCGAACGGCGAAGAAACCGCGGGGTTGAAGGGGAAAGACATGAATTTTTTCAGGCATGTTCGCGAATGGAGGGTCGTACGGCGAGCGACCGTCGCGCTCGGTTGCGGGATCGGCGCGGGTCGGAAGCGATGTTGGCAGGCGTGGCACTACGTTCGCACCATCCTTCATACATACCGCACGCAATATCTCCGAGGAGTCGGGGCGCTGGGGCTGATCGCCTCTGTGGCGATCGGCGGTAATCAGTACGTGCTTTTTCATACGCGCGAGATCGTCCACGTCTACGTCGACGGCCAGCCGATCGGCACGGTCAGCAGCGTCCGCGTCGTCGAGCAACATATCGCTGCCCGTCAGAAGGAACTGGAGGAGCGCAGTCCCGACGTCCGCCTGGTACTGGATCGCGAAGCCGTCACGTTCCAATCCGAAAAACGGTTTATGGGCCGATACGACAACGAGGCCACACTGGCGAAACTGGATGAAACGTTGAAGCCGAAGGCTGTTGGCGTCGAACTGGTCGTGGGCGGATCGGTCGTGGCGATCGTCCGCGACGAGCAAGTCGCTTCCCGCATTCTGGAGCAGTACAAGCAAAAATTCGCGAAATCCGGCGACGTCGTAACGACGTTTTCGTCCGACGGCAGCGGACAAGCCTCCGCGCGGGTCGAATCTGTCGAGTTCGTCCAAACCGTCGAAGTTCGCGAAAAGGACATTCGGCCCGACCAGGTAATGCGGCCGGAGGACGTTTTACGCAAGCTTGAAGGCGGCGAGACGACCCCGACGACCTATGTCGTGCAGGAAGGCGACTGCGTCGGCTGTATCGCGCAGAAGTTCGGTATTTCGCCGGAGCTGATTTACCGCAACAATCCGTGGATCCGGGACGACTTGATCCGCGTCGGCGACGTTCTCGACTTGACCGTTCCGAAGCCGTTGCTCTCCGTCCGCACGGTCGAGCTCGTCGAGGAGCGGCATGAAATTCCGTATCCGACGGAATACCGGACCGACGCGACGATGAAGGCCGGGACGACGAAAACGATCAAGCCCGGCAAAAACGGTCTGAAAACCATCGAATTGCGCGTAACGAAAATCAACGGTGAGGAAGTGTCGGAGGAAGTCGTCGGCGAACGCGTTTTGGAACAGCCGGAACCGGCGATCGTCGTCCGCGGCACGAGAGTGATCACCGGGGAAGGGACCGGGCGTTTCAGCTGGCCTGTCGTCGGCTACATGATCACCAGCACGTTCGGCATGCGCTGGGGCGAAATGCATAAAGGCATCGACATCGTCGGCAATCGCAACATTCTTGCGGCCGACAACGGCGTCGTCGTGTTTGCCGGCGACCGGCTCGACGGGTACGGCAAACAGGTCGTCATCGACCATCAGAACGGCTATCGCACGGTATACGCCCACCTGAGCCGGATCGACGTCAAAGTCGGGCAACGCGTCGAAAAAGGCGAACGAATTGGGTACATGGGAGCGACGGGACGGGTGACGGGCGTTCATCTTCATTTTGAAATTTACCGCAACGGCGTCCCGCAAAACCCGCTAAAATATTTGTCGAGATGACGCGGTTTTCCCTTCAGAGGCGGTCCGACTGCGCAAGGCTGTCGGGCCTTTTTGTTTTTTGCTAAGATAGGAGATGAAGAAGTCCCGAACCGCCAACGGGTGGTGTCTGAACGTGTTGGGAAAAATTCTGGTGGTCGACGACGAACGTCCGATCGCGGACATTTTGAAATTTAACCTCGAAAAGGAAGGTTATCAGGTCATCTGCGCGTTCGACGGTGCGGAAGCGGTGGAGGCGGCGTTCCGCGAGCAGCCGGATCTCGTGCTGCTGGACATCATGCTGCCGGTCAAAGACGGGGTCGAGGTTTGCCGCGAAATCCGGACCCGCTTGCAGATGCCGATCATCATGCTGACGGCGAAAGATTCGGAGATCGACAAGGTGCTCGGCTTGGAGATGGGCGCCGACGACTACGTGACCAAGCCGTTCGGCACGCGGGAGCTGCTTGCGCGCGTCAAAGCGCAACTTCGACGGCACCGGATGCGGCGGCAGCCGGACGGACAGTCGGAGCAGTTGATCCGCGTCCATCGGCTGACGATCGATTGCGACATGTGTCTCGTGCGCAAGGACGGCGTCCCCGTCGACCTGACGCATCGCGAGTTCGAACTGATCCAGTACATGGCGCGGCACCTCGGCAAGGTGATGACGCGCGAACATCTGTTGCAGGCGGTGTGGGGCTATGAATATTTCGGCGACGTGCGGACGGTCGACGTGACGATCCGACGGCTGCGGGAAAAAATCGAAGACGACCCCGGCAAGCCGGAATATATTCTGACGCGCCGCGGGCTCGGCTACGTGATGTGGAATCCGGCCGCGGAGGGCGGAAGATGAGCCGATGAAGGGTTTTCGCGTGTTCCGTTCCATCCGCTTGAAGCTGAACATTTTGTACAGCTTGCTGATTTTGGTCGCGATGCAGGTGGTTTTTGTTTATTTTGTACGAACATTGGAAAACACGTTTCAGCAACGCGAGTCGCAGGCCGTCCGCAAGCAAGCGACGTTGTTGGCGGAAGCGGTGAAAGATTACCTTTTGCCGAAAAACGGACTGGAATCCGGCGACCGGAGCGCGGAAGACCAATACCGTGCGCTGGACGAAAAAGTGCACTTGTTTTCGGATAACCGGACCGAGGTGCAAATTCTCGATGCGAACGCAATCGTTCGGGCGTCCAATGCGCGGATTCCGCCGCCGCCCGGTCTCGTCAAGTCGACGCAGCCGGAAGTGATTCAGGCGCTGCAGGGCGCCAAGACGGTCGAACGGGACATTTTCGATCCCGTCGACGATCTGCCAAAAAAACTGGTCGTTCAGCCGGTGACTGAAGACGGCAAGGTGATCGGCGCCGTCTACATTGTCTCCTCGATGAAGGAGATGTATGAAAATTTAAGGCGTATCAATCAGATATTCGTGTCCGGGACGCTAATCGCGCTTGCGCTCGCCGCCGTGCTCGGCTTCGTGCTGTCGCGGACGATTACGGCGCCGGTCGTGGAGCTGACGCGCCAGGCGACGGCCGTGTCGGAAGGCCGGTTCGACCGCCGCGTCCGCGTGCTCGGCGACGACGAGATCGGCCAGCTCGCCAGGGCGTTCAACCATATGACCGACCGGTTGAAAGAGGCGCTGTCGAGTACCGAGGAGGAGCGCGAAAAACTGGAATCGGTCCTGTCCAACATGAGCGACGGCGTCGTCGCCGCGGACGGTTCAGGGCGTGTGATGCTGATGAACCGCCGCGCGCGCGAAATGTTGCGTGCCGGAGCCGGCGGGCCGGAAGCGGCCGATCTGGCAGAGCTGCTCGGACTGCCGAGGCAGGAGTTTGCGAGGTACGCTATTGACGGCGGCGAGACGACGGTTCCGATCGGCGAGCTGATCGTACGCGTTTCGTTTTCGCCGATTCACCGTAGGGAAACGGGCGTTACGGGTACGATCGCCGTCCTGCAGGATGTGACCGAACAGGAAAAGCTCGAACAGTCGCGCCGCGAGTTCGTCGCCAATGTATCGCATGAGCTGCGTACGCCGCTGACGACGATCAAAAGTTATTTGGAAGCGCTGGAGAGCGGCGTCCTTGAGGATCGGGAGCTGGCGCGCAAATTCCTTGCGGTCGCCGCGAGCGAGACGGAACGCATGATCCGGCTCGTGCACGATCTGCTCCAGCTGTCGCGGTTGGATGCCGGCCGTGTGCCGCTTGTTCGCGAGCCGACCGACGTTGCGGAGATGTTGGAGGACGTGATCGACCGGTTTTCCGTTCAATCGCGCAGCCGCAACATCCAGTTCCATCTGCGCGTCGACCCCGGTTTGCGGAAAGTGTCGATCGACCGCGACCAGATCGATCAGGTGTTGGACAATCTCGTCTCGAACGCGCTGAACTATACCGCCGACGGCGGCTGGATTCGGCTTGAAGCGAGCTTGCGGGACGGCGCGCTGGCCGTGTCGGTCGAGGATAACGGCATCGGCATCCCGAGGGAAGATTTGCCGCGCGTCTTCGAACGGTTTTATCGCGTCGACAAAGCGCGTTCGCGCAGCATGGGGGGGACCGGCCTCGGCTTGTCCATTGCCCGGGAAATTATCCGGGCGCACGGCGGGGCGATCGGCATCGAATCCGAAGTGGGCAAAGGAACGAAAGTCACGTTTACGATTCCGCTGTCCGAAGGGAAGACGGCGTCGTGATGGAACGCGTGAAGACCGCGTTGCTGTTTTTGCTCGTGATCGGCAGCCTGGTGCAAAGTTATTTGCTCGTGTTCGGCAACCCGCGATTCGAACCGATCAATCGCGTCGGTTACGTGCAGACCGAACCGCAGGGCGAACCGCTCGGCCTGGAGGACGTTGTGGTGCCGGCGGAGATCGTCGTCCATCACGGCGACGGTCGGCACACGGTCGTTTCCCCTTCTTTTCCCCTTTCCTCTATGATTTATGACTCCGTCTGGGAATTTATGCGGCAGCGGACGTTCGACGGCTTCCGCCGCAATGCGCTGTTCGTCGGCCCGTTTGAACGCGAAACGATGCGCAATGCGCGCAAAGGCGTGGAAGTTCGTTTTCCCGGCGGGGTGCCCCCGGCCGTGTTGTCGCAGTTGTTGCGCCTGAAGGGGGACGTGCCGCCCGACGGCGCGCCGGTCGGACGCATCTGGATCTATGAATCCGACGCAGCGGGCGACGTACGCGTCCTGTTTTGGGGCGAGGACGGTTTCCCGTTGTACGAGGCCGTACGCGCCGACGTGAGCCGCGACGACCTGGAGCGGTTTTCGGCGATGGCTGCAGCGGAGACGACTTACCGGTTTCTGACCGGGGATTTCTATATTCCCGACGTTTCGCTGACCGTCTCCGTCTGGAGGGCGCCGTACCGGAAGTACACGGCGGAGCAGCTGCAGAAAAATTTGTTCATCGACCTGCAAAACACCCGCCATATCGCCGAGCCGAACGGTTCGGAGATTTATACGGATGGTACGCGCGTCATTCAGATGCGGCCGGACCGCGACTGGTTCGCTTATTCCGACCCGATGCCGGATTCGGATCGCCCGAACGACGTGATGGAAAATTTGCGCGCGGTGCTCGGTTTCGGCAATCAGCACGGGCTATGGAACGGCGGTTACGTCGTCAAAACGTTCGGTCTTTCGAATGCGCCGGGGCGGCAGTCGTTGACGTTCGGTCTGATCTTCCAGCGGCTCGCCGTCGTGCCGGAGACGGCCGAATCGTTCGGCCGGATTCAAGCGGTCGTCCAAAACGGAATCGTCACCCGTTTCGAACGTTCGGTGCTCTATGTGTCGGAAAACGAGGCGCGCCCGGACGCCGGCGGTCTTGCGGTGGAACTGCCCGGCGGAGACGAGCTGGCGGCGTTTCTTGATCGGTTGCCGGAACGCGGCGAAATCCGGGCCGTATACCCCGCGTTCAGACCGGCGGCGGACGAGCGGGAGGTCCGGTTCATTCCGGTTTGGGCGGTCGAACTGCAAAACGGCGGCGTCCGGTTGCTGGACGGCAGGCCGCGGGAGGGAGCAAGTGGATGGACTGGGGGCGCGCCAAAACCGTATTGATTTTTGCGTTTTTCGTCCTGAACCTGATTCTCGGCTATGAGCTGTGGTTGAGCGGCGGCGCGCTGGGCGGACCGGAAGGCGAAGCGGAAACGACGATCGAGGACATTCGCAAGTTGCTTTCCGCACGAGGGATCCGGCTTGATGTCGAATTGCCCGCCCGACCGCCCCGTTTTCAAAAGTATGTGTTAAAATTGGATGAAGCGAGCCTTTCGTCGGAGCGTACGGCGCTCGAGCCGCCCGTACCGGCTCCTGAAGGCGCGGATGCGGGTGAAGTATGGCGGGCGGCCGCCGTCCGGGTCGACAAGGGCGACGAATACGAGTTTGACGTCTGGACGTCGGACGGCGGCGTCTTCGTCGGGTTCCAGCTGTTGGCCGGCGTTCCGGTGTTCGGGGTGGAACTGAAATTTTTTCGGGAAAACGGTGCCGTAGCCGCGTTTCACCGGCAATATGCGCAGCCGATTTCGGAAGAAGGCGGTGAACAGCCCGTCTTGTCAGCCCCGGATGCGCTTCGCCGTCTGCTCGATGCGGGCGCGATGCCGGAAGGGACATCGGTGCGCGACGTTCGGTTCGGATTGTTGTATCGGCCTTTCGAGGAGCCGGAAGGGCTGACGGTGCCGGCCTGGCGCGTCGTGCTCGACGTGCGGCCCACGTCGGTCGGAACCGCGTCAGGGCAGGCTTCGTCCGCTCAGGCGGTCGCGCAAGGGTCCGGGAACGGACAACAACCTGCGGCGTCGACCAGGCGTATTTATTTTGTTGAGGCCTATCATGGCGAAGTGTCCGAGGTGCGGTCGCAGGCGGCGAACGCCGGCTGAACACAACAGGAGAGGAGAACAACGGATGGGGTTGCGGTTTACGATTCTGGCCAGCGGTTCGACGGGCAACAGTATGTTGGTTGCCGCACGGGACGCGAAAGTGCTGGTCGACGTCGGATTGAGCGTGCGCAAAATCGAAGGATTGCTCGCTGAGGTCGGAGTGTCGCCCGAGGAGCTGGATGCCGTGCTGATTACGCACGAACATGTCGACCATGTGCGCGGTGCAGGCGCGTTCGCTCGAAAATACCGTCTGCCGGTATACGCCAACGAAAAAACGTGGCGGCAGCTGGAGCGGCAGTTCGGCGGGCTTGATCCGGCTCAGCGCAGGGTGTTCGTCACGGGTTCTGAGCTCTGGTTCGGTTCGCTGCGCGTCGAGTCGTTCGAGCTGTCGCACGACGCCGCCGAACCGGTCGGCTTCAGTTTCGCGGCGGCCGGGTACAAGCTCGGCCTCGCCACGGATCTCGGCTACGTCAGCCGCAACGTGATGGAGGCGATCCGCGATTCCGACGTTCTGATCATCGAGTCCAATCACGACGTCGAGATGCTGCGCGCGGGCCGGTATCCCTGGAACGTGAAACGCCGCATTCTCGGCGACAAGGGACACCTGTCGAACGAGGCGGCGGGCGAGGCGCTCTGCGAGCTGTTGTCCCCGCGGACGAAACGAGTCTATCTGGCGCATTTGAGCCGCGATCACAACCTGGCGGATTTGGCCAGGCTGACGGTGAATAACATATTGGAAGAGCGCGGCGTGTACCGCCGTTGCTCGGTGCGGCTGATGGATACATATTTCGATCGCCCCACACCGTGGGACGACCTGACGATGACTCCGATCGGAGGCGAAATCGCCGATGAGCTTGTTCGACGATGATTTCTATTCGGCGTCCCGCACATTCGGCGGGAGTCGGTGGAAGATCGACGGCCGGCGCATTTACGGGCGGACGGCGACACGTCATTTTGATATCCGAACGATTGCCGCTGTTGTCGCTATTGCGTCCGGCGTCGCCCTTCTCGTCGGCTGGACGCTCGGGCTGCGTTCGGCCGGGAGCGTCCTGTCGACGGAGGAGCGGATCGTGCGCGCGGTGGAGCGCGTCATGCCGGCGGTCGTCAGCGTCGTCAGTTCGGTGACCGGAGGCGGCGCGTCGGAAGGCCCGTCGTTCGCGATCGGCGTCGGTTCGGGCGTCGTTTTTGAAAAAGCCGGCGGCAGGGCGCGCATCATTACGAACCAACACGTCGTGCAAAACGCGAGCAAAGTAGAAGTCGTGCTGGACGACGGCACGCGCCAGCCCGCGACCGTCCTCGGCGGCGACGTGTTCACCGACCTCGCCGTTCTGGAGACCGACGGCAAAAACGTCCGCCGTGTCGCGGAGTTCGGCGATTCACGGAACCTACGGCCGGGCGAGACGGCGATCGCCGTCGGCAGCCCGCTCGGCCTCGGGCTGTCGCAGTCGATCACGATCGGCGTCATCAGCGGCCCGCAGCGCCGCATTCCCGTGTCGCTCGATGCGGACGGCCGGTACGACTGGGAGATGGACGTCATCCAGACGGACGCCGCGATCAACGTCGGCAACAGCGGCGGGGCGCTCGCCAACCTCGACGGCAAGGTGATCGGCATCAACAGCATGAAAATCGCCGAAACCGGCGTGGAAGGGCTAGGTTTCGCGTTGCCGATTCATCAAGTGTTGCCTGTCGTCGAAGAACTGGTTCGGCACGGTAAAGTGCTTAGGCCCAAAATCGGCATTCGCGCCGTCGAGCTGGACGTGTATGAAAACCGTTCGGCGCTCGGGCTGCCGGAGTCGGTGCGGGAAGGACTCGTCGTGATCGGCGAAGTCGAGGAACCGGCGGCGTCGGCCGGGCTGAAGGCGGGCGACGTCATCGTCGAGCTGGACGGCCGGCCGGTCGGTTCGATGCTGGAACTGCGGCAATATTTGTACGGGCGCAAAAAAATCGGCGACAAACTGGAGATTACGTTTTACCGGAACGGCAAGAAGGAAACGGTGACGATCCGGCTCGGCGAGTATTAGACGCAGGAAGTATGAAAGGAGGGGGGCGGCCGGTATTCTGCACGTCTCGATTGTGGCGGTCGGCAAGCTGAAAGAACCGTACGCGGCCGCCGGCGTCGCGGAATATGTGAAGCGGCTTCGCCCGTACGTCCGTCTGGAAACGGTGGAAGTCGACGACGAGCCGGCGCCGGACCCTGCCGACGCGGCGGCGACCGAGCGCGCGCTGCGCCGGGAGGCGGACCGGCTGTTCGCGCGCTTGCCGCGCGACGCCTATGTGATCGCGCTGGCGGTGGACGGCGAGTTGTGGTCGTCGGAGGAGCTGGCGGGACGCCTTCAGCGGCTTGCGGCAGAAGGCCGCGGCCGCGTCGCGTTCGTCGTCGGCGGCACGTGCGGCCTGCACGCGGACGTGCTGCGGCGCGCCGACGCGCGATGGTCGTTCGGACGCATTACGCTGCCGCACCAGCTCGCGCGGCTCGTGCTGGCGGAGCAGCTGTACCGGGCGTTGAAGATCATGCGGGGGGAAGGGTATCATAGGTGAAAAAGGAGGCATGACGCGGGCCGGAAAGGATGTGAATCGGGCATGGCGCGCGCCGACTTGTTGCTGAATCTCGTTGTAGCGGGTTCGAAAGGCGATGCGCAGCTTTTCAGGCGCACGGTCGAGGCTTTGATCGCAGAAGAAAGAAGCAAGCAACACCACGTGTTAGCGGATCGGCTGGCGGAAAGTTTAAAATCGCTTACATCTTCTCGGGAGGCGCCCGGTTTTTTGAATGAAGGAACAAGGAATTTGTTGTACGAAATCGTTCCGAAAAAGGACTTGGACGACTTGATCCTTCCCGAAAACGTCCGTAACGCCTGCGTCGAGTTGATCGAAGAACAGCATCGATGCGACTTGCTGCGATCGTATAATCTGGAGCCGCGCCACCGCGTCATCCTGGTCGGTCCGCCCGGCAACGGCAAAACATCGCTGGCCGAAGCATTGGCCGGCGCCTTGATGGTTCCGATGTACATCGTCAGGTACGAGGGGATTGTCGGAAGTTATCTAGGGGAAACCGCCAATCGGCTCAAACGGTTGTTCGAATTCGTGCGGACCCAGAGATGCGTCCTGTTTTTCGATGAATTCGACGCGATCGGCAAGGAACGGGGCGACAAACACGAAACCGGCGAAATCAAAAGAGTCGTAAGTTCACTGTTGTTGCAGATCGATGATTTGCCGAGCCACGTCGTCGTGGTGACTGCGACCAACCACCCGGAACTGCTGGACAAGGCGGTATGGCGGAGATTTCAGCTTCGTTTGTTTTTGCCGAAACCGGAAAAGCCGCAAATTGAAGCTTGGCTGGAACGGTTCCGGGCAAGTTTCGACCGACCGTTGGGACATTCCGTTCGGACAATCGCGGAAAAGCTGTACGGACTGAGTTTTTCGGAAATCGAAGAATTCGGGCTCGACGTACGGCGCCGCTATGTATTGTCGTTGCCTGATTCGGATCTGAGATCGATCGTTCGGTCGTGCTTGAAGCAGTGGGAAGGGCGGTTTCAGCCGGAAGGACAGGGTGAAAAATGATGGAAAATGCGCAGAGACCCTTGATCTTTTTTCCTTCAGCAAATTTAGTGAAAAAAGAAGGAAAGAGGAAATATCGCCCAAAGGATATTGTAGTTCCTGAAGAAGAAAGACAGAGAAACAGGTTGATCCCACAATTCCAAAGATTGATTGAAGCATTTGAAAAAAAGCGTATGTTCTTTCAACAAGATATGCTTGGAATAATGCCGGAACAAGTGCTCGTTTTTGAAACGGCGGGTTCGATAGAAGGTTTCATCAGCGCCGTGAAAAAAATCAAAGGACTTGAGTGGTTGGTTGAGTGGGAAACGGAGTTTGATCCCGATGATGATTTTTATAAAGTGGGGAAGAACGGAGAAAGACTCGATAAACCAGTTGATGGCCGCTTGTTTTTGGTGATGTCTGATCAGCAAGCCTTGCAACAATTAAAGTCATTATCGGACAAGTATTTTGGAGGGCATAAACTCCCCGATGAATTTAAAAAATGGGGGGATTTGTTTAAGCATTTAAGAACGGTTCGTTATTGGAGTGTAATCGACCGTTTTGAAGGGACAAGATTTCTTGAGACTCTAAATGACTGGATTGGAATGGGAAAATCATCCATCAGGTTTGAAGTAGAATTATGGTATCAGAAAAATAACGAGAAAAGAAAAGTTTATTCTAGTAATATAAGTAATTTGATTAAAAATTCTAATGGAAAAGTATTGAGAGAGTGTATTATGCCTCAAATTTGCTATCATGCCCTATTAGCCGAAGCGCCTGTAGAAGTTTTTAAAGAGATTTCAGAAGATACGAATGTTCGTCTTCTACAAGCTGGTGAAGTCATGTTTTTTAGACCGGTGGGACAAGCGACGACGATCCCTCTTGAAGGCGATCCAGTAGAAGGAGAAAAGAAAATATTTGAGAAACCTCGGAATACCGAACCTCTTGTAGCAGTGTTGGACGGTTTGCCTTTAGAAAATCATGATTGGTTGAGGGGGAGATTGATCGTTGACGATCCAGACGAATTTCAGGAAAGTTATCAGGCGGATGAGCGAGTACACGGCACCGCGATGGCCTCATTGATTTTACACGGTGAATTGGACGACAATCTCAAACCGCTTTCCCGCCCGTTATACGTTAGACCGATTTTGAAACCGAACCGGGATACACGCGATAATCCACCTCCTGAATGTATACCCGACGATGTATTGCCGGTTGATCTTCTTCATCGCGCCGTTCTGCGCATGTTCGCGGGAAGCGGGACATCAGGTCCGGTTGCGCCGACTGTCAAAGTCATCAACTTGTCCGTAGCTGATGCGGCAAGACCGTTCAGTCGGATAATAAGCCCGTGGGCACGACTTCTTGATTGGTTGTCCTATGAATATAAGGTTTTGTTCATTGTGAGTGCAGGAAATTATGTTGAAGATATTGTTTTTGATGGCATCGAACATGTGTTGCGGATGCCGAAAGACCAATTGTCCGAAGAGGTTTTGAAATGCATTTGTCGACACGCGGCTGATAGAAGAATTTTATCGCCTGCCGAATCGATCAATGCGCTGACGGTCGGCGCTCTTCATGAGGATTCGTCTTTATTTGTTGAAAGTGGACGTCGCATGGATATTATGAAGATTAATTCTATGATTAGTCCTATCACTAGAATTGGTTTTGGCTATAAGCGCTCTGTTAAACCTGATGTTGTTATGAAGGGAGGAAGACAACTTTATATCTTTAACGATTTCACGGGAAAAGGAAGTTTTACTATCAATAAATCTAATAAAGCACCAGGGCAAAAAGTGGCTTTTCCTGGTCATCAAGGCAATACTTCATCGTTTGCCTATACGCGGGGAACGAGCAACGCAACTGCTCTTACTACACGATTAGCACACGAACTTTGTGAAATGCTTTACGAGCTTAGGGAAACCCAACCTCACGGAGAACAATTATCCGATGAATTCATCCCCATACTGGTAAAGGCCCTGATTGTCCATGGAGCAAGTTGGAGGAATGTATATGAAAAAATAGAAAAAATTTTAGGAAACGAATATAAAAGATTAAGAGAGAAAATAGTCCCAAGATTGTTTGGATATGGAGTAATCGATTCCGATAGAATTTTTTATTGTACAGAACAAAGAGCTACACTGATTGGATGCGGCAAATTGCGCAAAGAGCAGGCTCACCTTTATTCTGTTCCGTTACCGCCCTCTTTGAGCAGCAAGAAAGAATGGCGGAGACTTACCATTACGCTGGCTTGGTTTTCTCCAATCAATTCTGGCAATCTGAAATATCGACAAGCTGCTTTATATTTCGAGCCTCCCGTAAATCAATTCGGTTTAAAAGCACGAGAAGAGGTTGATGCGAATGCAGTAAGAAGAGGAACTGTTCAACACGAAATTTTAGAAGGAAATCAAGCAATACCTTTTATGAACGGGGAGGCCATTGAAATCCGGGTAAATTGCCGGGAAGACGCCGGAGGACTAAAGGGGGAGGTCCCTTATGCACTTGTCGTTTCATTCGAAGTCAAAGAAGGCGTGAACATTCAAGTTTATGAAGAAATCCGAAATCTTATCGCTCCCAGAGTGCGAATTCAGCCGTCTTGAGAGCGTGTCAGATTGGACATTCCGACGCGTTTGACGGATCCAAAACGGAGCGAGCAAATCGCAAGAGGATGATTTCAAAAGCAATACTTCCACTCGCGCCGCCCCTCCCCCTTTTCTCCGTACTTCAGCGCGATGGCCAACACATACGAGGCGGCGTCCGGCGAATCCGGATACCGGTATTGCCACATCTGTTTTTCTCCGCGCGCCAGGTGGCCGACGGCGCAGACGGAGCCGAGTTCCCGCCCGCCCTCGTCGGTAAGCGTTGCGGTCAGCTCATACCTGTGGCCGAACGTGTCGTCGTTGAACAGGCCGATCTGGACGACGAGCGGCCGCTCGGCGTTTCCGGCGTCGCGACGCAGCGTCGGCCGCACGCGGAACACGTCTTTTTCCATCAGGGCGAGCCGTAATTCGCGCAGCCGCATCATCCCCGATTCGGCACGGAGCCGGAGCCGGTGTTCGCCCGCCGGCAGCCAGAATCGGCCTGTCGGGAAGCCGCTGCCGGACGCGTCGATCCGGACCGGCGGGAGTTCGGGAAAGCCGTCGGCGCGGACGGGGAAACATTCCAGAACGGCGCTAAAGACGGATGCGGCATTGGGGCCGTCTTCACCTGTCGCGGTACGGCCGCCGGCCGCCGAACCGATCGCCGGATCGTCCGCCAGGACGATCGTCGCTTCGTACAATCCGCTTTCCTCCACGAATAGATCTGTTTCCCACGCTTCGCCCCGCCGCAGCTCCAGGGGTATCTGTGACGGAACGCCCGGCCGGATCGCGCCGGGAACGCGGAACGGGTCGAACGCGGCTTCCTCCTCGGCGGCCCGCTCGCGCCGGGCGACGGCGGCGGGCTTGGTCGTCTCCGACTCCCTTCCCGCACGCGCATCCGAAATACGGGGGCTTTCGGCCGGTCCGAGGAAGCTCGGTCGGACGCCGCCTGCGTCGATGACGATTTTTTGCAGGACGACGGTCGGATCGACCATCCAGATTTTCAAAGTATGGTCGCCGGGCGCGTCGATGTGGTGAACGGTCTCGACGGTCCGCACGTTCAAGATGACACTCTGCTCCCAGTCACGCTCGTCAGGACGGCCGTCGGCGTCGCGCAGGATACCGTCGGCCACGGCGATCGGCCCGTCGTCGAACGAGACGCCGAGGCGCAGACTCGCGCCGGGAATGAAGTCGAGAGACGGCGCAATGTAGCAGACGACGCGCACGTCGCCCGTGCTCGCCAGACGCACGCGGTATTCGAGCCGGGGCGAGCCTTCCGGCGGTCGAGCGCTCGGGACGGTGACCGGAAACACTGCCATCGACGACAACGTTCGGCCGTAGTCGGGAATTTTGCGCCATTCGGCGCCGCCTGCAGGGACGCTCGCCGCGTAATGTTCCGCTTCGATTGAAATACAGCCGTTGATTTCCACGAAAATCGGCAACGACTGGGCGACGGTACATTCAGCGTCCGGCGAAACATCCTCGGCCAGGCCGTTCGGCCTGCAGCAAGCCCCGGCCGGTTCGCAGGCATCGACCGTCGCCGATCGGACGAACGCCGGATTCGCCAGACGGACGCGGACGGTCACGGCGGCGCCGCCCGGCCCGGCGATCATGACGGTGCCTTCGGCGCGACCGTCGCGCGGCACGGCTTCCCAGTCGACGTCCACCCACAGCCGCTTTTGCAGAACGACGACGCCTTCGCATGCAGACAGCCGAATCCAGGGCGCGTCGGCCGTCGCCGTAAACGAGAACGGCTCCGTCCCGCGGTTGAATACGTCGATGTACCGGCGCTCGCGCGAATACGGGTCAAACGGCGGCAAAACGCAATCGTCCTCCGGCGCACCCGGCCAGGCGGCTTCCGAACCTTCGACGGCGACGCCCATCACAGCGCCGGGAAGCGGCGACACGTTGCCGACTTCCGGCATCGTATTGTTTTCAGGCTGGTTCCAGTACGTGTAGCCGATATGCGTCTGGTCCATCATATGGTTCCACTTGCCGAACGCGGCGCGCCGGTTGTAGTCGAACGAAAGGGCGTCGTCTTCCGCGAACAGCAGCTCGGCCCGGCGCGCTTCCACATTCGCCGCCGTCCGGCCCTGCCGCGCATAGAGCCGGCTTTTTTCCACCCGCAAGTGCAGCTCGTTGACGACGGCCGACGCCTTGACGGGATAGAGCACGATCTGGAAAAAGGTGTCCTTATACGGCTCGGGCAGTTCCGCGTACAGGCGTTCGGCCGTGCGGACGGCGTCGCGCATGTCGGCCAGCACCGTTTCCGCCTCTTTGTCGTTCGTCCAGCTGTAAAGCGGCACGGCGTTCAGGAGCTCCGGCTTGATGCGGCCGTTCCATTTCGAATAACGCGCGATGAGATCGGCGATCGCCTCAGCGCAGCGACGGTCGACGCCGAATTGCCGCTCGGCCCAGAGGACGCCGAACTCGCGCAAGTTGTCGGGGGTAAAAGCGTGAACATTCCATGCGAGCCGCAGGAAAAATTCCGTCTGAAACTCCATCGGCTTCAAATCGCCGACGTTGACGATCCAGATGCGGTCGGCACCGTACTCGTAAGCCTTGTGCATCTGTTCCCAGATTTTCGGGATCGGGACGGTGTTGATCCATTTGTACGAGCGCGGGCCGCCGACGTAGTCGAGATGGTAATAAACGCCCGCCCCGCCGGGACGGCGGCGCTCGTCGGGCGTCGGCACCCGCCGCAGGTTGCCGTGATTGTCGTCCGACCACAGCAGCGTGACGTCGTCCGGCACGCGCATGCCGCGGTCGTAGTAGTCCTGCACTTCCTTGTACAGCGCCCACACCTGCGGCACGCGCGCGACGTCCGGGTTCATGTATCGGGCGATGATGCCGCGCTGGTCGTCGATAATCGTCTGAAGCAGGCGCATTTTTTCCTCGAACGAAAAGTGCCCACCCATCGGTTCGTCGCCGTCGCCGCGCATGCCGAGCGTGACGATGCTTTCGTAATGCCGGCTGCGGCGAATGCCTTCTTCCCAGAATCGATACAGCGTCTCGCGATTGACGGCGTAGTCCCAGGGGCCTTCGCGACGCTTTTTCCAGTCCTTGTGCGGGCGCAGCATCGGCTCATGGTGCGACGTGCCGACGACGATGCCGTACAGGTCGGCCGTCGCCGCGTTCCGTTCGTCGTCTTCATAAAACGAACTGTCCCACATCGCCGGCCAGAGGTAGTTCGCTTTCAGACGCAACAGCAGCTCGAACACGCGCTCGTAAAATTCATGGGTGAAATCTGGGAAATTCGCGCGAACCCACGTCATGAGCGACGGACCTTCGTCGTTCAGGAAAATGCCGCGGTATTTCACCGTCGGCTCGCCCTGCCGGTAAACGCCGCGGCGGACGAACAGCTCCGTCCGGCGCGTGACCGGCACGTCGGCCCACCAGTGCCACGGTGACACGCCGATCTGCTCGCACAGGTCGTATATGCCGAAAATCGTCCCGCGCTTGTCGCTGCCGGCGATCACGAGCGCTTCGCGGACGCCGGGCAGCGGATCGGCGACCGTCTGGACGACGAACGATTCCCACTTGCCGGCAAGGTCGGCCGCATCCAGCCGGCCGGAGCCGATCAGCCGGTCGACGACGCCGTTTCGGCCGATCGTGCCGACGATGACGGCGAATTCGTTCAGCGCCGCGGGATCGTGAACGAGCGGCGGGCGGCGGCCGGTCACGCGCGCGAGGTCTTCGGCGAGATCGCCGGTGGCGCGCACGACGCCGGGGTAATCGCTGTTTTCGACATAGAGATCGGCGACCCGTCCGCCGGCGGCGAGCGGAAAACCGCAATCGGCCGCATCGGAGCGGTTTTCCGTCGGCGCGCCGGTCGGATCGCCCTGTGAACGATCGGTCGGTTCGATCATGTAGCGGGGTCCGAACATGGGCGGTCCGTCCTTTCGCGAACCTTTTGGAGCAGGAACTTCGCGGCAACGATTATACGGCAGAAACGGGCGGACGGAAACGGCCCGCGGGCGAAAAGTCGTTTTTTCTCGGAAACAAGTCGTAAAATGAGGGTGTCCGCTTTAAGCGGGACGGCGGCCGGTAGTCTAAAATCTTATTTTTTCAAGTGTCGGCTGGCCCGTTTGACAGTCATATAAGAATATGCTTATATATGAATTGAGGTGAAAGGGATGCAGGCAGACTGGGATGCGCTCGCGGAAAGTTTTCGAGCCCTCGGCGACCGGACGCGGCTGCGCATTCTCGCGATGCTGAAAGTCGAGGAGCTGTGCGTATGCGAACTGGTCGAGGCGCTCGGCATCTCGCAGCCGGCGGTGTCCCAACATATGCGCAGGCTGAAACAGGCGGGCTGGGTGAAAGAGAGAAGACGCGGCCAGTGGGTATTTTATTCGCTGGACGGGTCGGCGCATTCGTTTCGCGATCAGGTCTTGGAGGCGCTTCCGGATGTCCGCGAGGCGGTGGAGCAACTGCGTCGGAACGGAAGAAGGGCGGTGTGTGAATAATGCGCGGTGCTCGAAATGCCGCTGGACGCGGGCAATCATTTCGAGTTGCCGATCGCCGTCGCCGTCGGCGTATTCGGCCTCGATTCCGGCGCGGCGTTTGCGGCGGTGATCGGCCCGCTCGTCGAAGTGCCGGTGTTGCTCGCGCTCGTCCACGCGGCGTTCGCGTTGCGGCGGAGGTGGGAGTTTGTGCTCCCGCGAAAAGGAAAGGAGACAGCGGAATGAAGAAAAAAATCATTTATTTTCTCTGCACCGGCAATTCGTGTCGGAGCCAGATGGCGGAAGGGTTCGCCAAAGCGTATCTCGGCGACCGCTTCGATGTTTACAGCGCGGGCATCGAGGCGCACGGGCTGAACCCGACGGCGGTCCGGGTGATGGCGGAAAAAGGGATCGACATTTCCGGCCAGACGTCGGACGTGATCGATCCGCAACTGCTCGCGAAGGCGGATTGGGTCATTACGCTGTGCGGCGACGCCCACGACCGCTGTCCGGCGGTGCCGCCGCATGTGCGGCGCGAACATTGGGGGTTCGACGATCCGGCGAAGGCGACGGGTACCGAAGAGGAACGCCTGGCGGTGTTCCGGCGGGTGCGCGACGAAATCGAGGAGCGCATCCGTCGGTTTGCGGAAGAGGAGGCGTAAAGCCCGAACCGGCCGGCGGGCCGAAAGCGGTCCGGCGATCCGCCGGCACGGACGGAAGGGTTGAAGTCATCAGCCTTTCCGCGCGACCGCGATCGATTCATTCGCTACATGCTCTTCCAGCCGGCCGTCGCGAAGCGCGAGCCGTCGCGGCGCGAGCGCGGCCAGCGATTCGTCGTGCGTGACGAGCACGAGCGTCGTGCCCTCGCGATGCAGCTCCAACAGCAGCTCGACGACGCGCTCGCCGTTTTCGCGGTCGAGGTTGCCCGTCGGTTCGTCGGCGAACACGACGTCGGGGCTGTTCGCCAGCGCTCGCGCGATCGCCACGCGCTGCCGCTGCCCGCCGGACAGCCGGTCGGGGTAGCGGTGGGCGTGCTCTTCCAGGCCGACGCGGCGCAGCAGCTCCATTGCGCGCTCACGGCGCTTTCCGGCGGGAACGCCCGCGTAACCCATCGGCGCCTCGACGTTTTCGACGGCTGTCAGCTCGCGGATCAGGAAAAACGACTGGAACACGAATCCGAAATGCCGGCCGCGGAAACGCGCCAGCTCTTCTTCGGACAGGTCGTCGACGCGGTGGCCGTCGAACCGATATTCGCCGCCGGTCAACCGGTCCATACAGCCGAGGATGTGCAGCAGCGTGCTTTTGCCGCTGCCCGAGCGACCAGTGATCGAGACGAACGATCCGCGCTCGATGTGAAGATTCAGGCCGCGGAAGACGACGAGTTCCTTGTCGCCGTCGCGGTACACTTTGGTACCTTCGATGATTTCCAGCACGGGACTCGTTCACTCCTTGCGCAAAATTTCGAGCGGATTGAGCCGCCGTAAGCGGATCGCCAGCGAACCGGCTGCGACGGCTCCTGGTACGACCGACAGCAGGGCGGCGGCGGTCATCAGCGCGGGCGACTGGCGAAGCTCGAACGCTTCAAGCCGGACGACGTGCAAACATGCCGCGCCGAGCGCCGTGCCGATCAAACCGCCTGCAAGCGGAGGCAGCGTCGCTTCCAGCAGCAGTTCGGCGAACAGCGTTTTTTTCGATGCGCCGACCGCGGATGCGATCGCCAGACCGCCGAGCCGCCGCGCAAACAAAAGATGAGCGAGCGCCGACAGGCCGATGGCGACGACGAGGAGGCACAACGCCGCGATGGCGGCCGCGTTCAGCGCCGCAAGACGCGCTTGTTCGAGCCGGAGCAGGACGGCCTGAAGGGCGGGTTCTATGGTGAACGAGTAAAATTCGCCGGTTGAGACAGTCAGCCGGTGAAGCAGCCGCGCGATGTCCGACGAAACGTCGCCTTGGGCCGACGACGGCGACGGGAACAGGACCGACAGCCGGAATTGTCCCACGTCTTTTTGGGAAAATTTCTCGAAGTAATACGACAAAGGCAGCCAGGCCGTTTTCGCCAGAGGGACGGAGACGGTCGTCTGCGACGTCTCCGGCATTTCAACGGCGGCCTCCCGGGCTGCAAGAAGGGTCGCCGGTTCGATCGCGAGCGGGCTTCGTCCGTCGACGGACAGGCGGCCGTCCGCGTCGAGCGACAGCGCGACGTCGGGCACGATTTGGCGATACTGTTTCTGCAAAATTTGCTCGACGTCTTCCCCGAGATAGGCGGTCGCGCCGGTTTCAAAACCGGGCCGGTCGACGCCGAGCGCCGCGTGCAGGTAGTCGTCGGATGCGAACAGCAGGTAAGCGGTGTCGACGCCGCCGTCGCCGGACCGGGCGAAATAGACGCGCTGCACGATGAAAAACGGAAGACGGGCGCCGGGGAGTTCTTGTTTGAGTAGCGTATATTGATCGAAATCCAGCGGCGGCCGGTCCGCGGGCTTTTCCAGGACGATCGCGATGTTCCACGCCCGGCTCCGCGCGTCTTGCCGCAGCGTTTCGAACTGCGCCCGGACCGACGACTCGACGGCCGCGGAAGCGTAGATGACGGCGATGCCGACGACGACCTGAAGCATCACGGACAGGTGAAGTTTCCAATGATATCGTATTATGCGAAACGTTTTGCACAACACGAACCGGCTCATCCGTCCACCTCCCGGATCAGGCCGACGAGCTCGCGCCGGGGTAATTGTCGCGTGAACAGGGCGGCGAGCAGTGCGCACAGCGCGACGTGAAGCGCCAGAACGGCGGAAACGGCGGCGGCGTCGATGCGGATCGGCCGCAGGTAGAGCGCCACGACCGGTCCGACCAGCGCCAGCACGGCGAAGACGACGACCATGGACACGGTCGTGACGGCCAACAGTTCGCCGAACATTTCGGCGTACAGATCACGCCTTCTCGCGCCGAGTGCGAGCTGGATTCCCATTTTCCCTTTTCGGTTGAGAAAGAGAAGGTAGATGATATTCATTGAATTGATGATAAAATAAATCAAACATGGAATAGAAAATATAAACGCTATGCTCCCCATCCTGTAAAGCTCGCTTACGGCCCGACGGGTTTCGGCGGTCGCCGGTTCGATGAGAAGATCGCTTTTCAGGTGCAAGATTTTCGCACGGATGGGCTCGAAAGCTTCCTTATCTTTGAGCCGGACGTAATAATAGACGGTGCCTTTCAACAGCGCCCCTTCTTCGTCTTTCACAATGACCCGGTCGGGAAACAGGTCGGTCACGCCGACGACGAGACAACCTTCGCCCGCGACCGCGATTCGACGGCCGACGGCGTTCTTGCCGACGAGCTGTTTGGCCAGCCGGCTTCCCAGTACGCATTCCGCGAGGTCGGGTGAATCGGTCCGCCATGAACCGGAAGATAAAAATTTTTTGAAATGCCGGTCGAAATCGCGGTCGACGTGAAGGGCGTAAGTATAGCGGATTTTGTCCCGATAGGAGAGGACGGTCCACATTTCCGCCCGATACGACACCTGTTCCACGCCCGGATCGAGCGATTTCAGACGTTCGAGCAACTCGTTTTCGGTCGGACCAGCCGGTTTTTCCGATGAAAACGGCGAAACGACGACCGGCGCCCGGTTGACCGCGACCCATGTCCGGTCCGCCGCGATCATGGTCTGGTCGCGCAGGACGTTCCATTCAAAGTTGAGGGCCGTCAGCACATATGCCGGAAACATCCAGCCGACGGCATAACCGAGCGCCAGCACGGCGGCCGTCGTCTTATTTCGGCGGAGGTTGCGGACGACGAGCAGGGACAGAAACCGGATGCGCGCCCACATGTTTACGCCTTCTTTTTCACGAGACGATAAACGACGCCCCTGCCGGCATTCAGCACCCACCAGCCGTCTTCGGCGGGCGCCATCGCCGCGAGGCCCATGATTTCTTCGGCAGGAAGCTGAAACCGGTACGACGTGCTGATGTAATCGCCGTTTTCTTCGAAGCGGTCGATCGTGCCGTATGCCCTGCTCAAAAGGTAGATCGCCCCGCCGATCGCCTGAATGTCGCCGGGGGTATACATGTAGGGCAGTTCGGCGACGCCGCCGAGGCCGTCCGGACGGACTTCCACCAGATAGTTGCGCCCCGACTCGAAACTGAGGCCTTCCTTGACGTTGCGGAATTCACCCGAAGAGGCGAACAGCACGCGGCCGCCGACGTTTGCGATCGAACCGACCAAATCCTTACCGAACGAGCGGACGGCGCCGTCGTCGGAGAAGACGAAGATTTTGGCCCACGAGCGGGCCATCGTGCGGGCGGCGACGTAAATTCGGTCGTCCTGAACAGCGATGTCCGCCAGGTAGCTGTGCGATCCCTGAAAAGGAAACTTGTCGATGGCATAAGCCTTGACGAACGCGCCGTCCGGGGAAAGCACCTGCACCCGGTTGTTGCCGGAATCGACGACGTATAGGCGGCCGGCATCGTCCGTCGCCAGGCCGGTCGGGCGGATGAATTCCACAGGACCGTTGCCGGTCCGGCCGAGCGTGCGGATGAGGTTGCCATGCTGGTCGGCGACGACGATGCGGTCGCTTCCGGTGTCGGAAATCCAGAGGCGGCCGTCGCGTTCCAGAATCGACGAAGGCTCGCGCAGACCCAGGTTTTGTCCGATCGTGGCGGCCAGTTCGTATTCGATATGTTCGGAAAGCGACGTCAGTTTCGGTTTTTCGGCCGGCCATCGGTCGGAGGTGCAGGAGGAAAACACAAAAATGAGAATAAATATCAAATATAAATAAAAAATTTTTTTCATAATCAAATCTATAACTCCTTCCAAAGCAAAAATTTAATAAAAAGAAGGGACACACCATCAAAAATTATTTAACAATTACATCCAGAACTAGTTTCTAGGACTCTATATTGAATTTCATAAAGACCTCCTCCGAGATTACATATTCTGCTCTGATAATCTATTCTCTTGCTTTTTTTAGAGAATGGCCACAAGGGATTGCACCAATCAGAAGTACACCATGGACTTGTAGATGAATAAGTAGACCAACTAGTGCAATCTGCTGCTAAAGCAAAGTTTGGGAATAGTATTGAAACCACAATTGATAACGATACGATAATCTTTCTTCTATGTCCCATCGATAATACCTCCTCCCTCAATAAATTAATGTTTTCTTCGTTTTTCTCGCGTTTTCGCATGATTTCATCTTCGACACCCGAAGCGCCCTTGGATAGAACTTAATGAG